>JBDNDT010000128.1:0-7229 GCA_046718985.1 Cytophagales bacterium | reverse complement strand
GGTTTAGATGATTTTGCTGTATCCCCAACATTCCCAAAAGCATTTCTGATTGTTTTGATTGGTTCTGTTTTCGGGATTTATTTTTTAGAGTCATTTGAAAAAACAATCAGCAATTTCAGTGAACATCTGTGGAAATCATTCGTGACCAGTTCTGTCTGTCTTTTGGTCTTGCTCAGCAGTAAAACCTTTTACGTTCTAATTGATAGCACCTTTTTAAGTGAAAACGTTTTACTTAACAATTTTATTTATCATATAAATCTCGTTTTTTTCATCATTTTGATTTCAAATCTATATTTCTTGTTCAGAAAGATGGTGCTTTATCAAAAAACAAAAAGTCTTGTGAACGCCCATAAAGTCTTTGAAGTTGTGGGCATTGCAGCTGTTTTTTTGACTTTTACAGATTTTAAATTCACTAACATTGAGTTTCTGATTCTTTTCATCCCATTTATGGTTTTTTCAGCTTTTATGTCAGTTCATTTGAAATGGATTGCTTATCTAAAGTTTAGACAAAAACTCAATACGATAATCATTATGATTTTGATCTTGGGAATAGTCATCACCTTCATGCAGTATCTCTATGACAGAAGTGTCGATTCATTTTTGATTCTTGACATCACCGGAAATGTTTTTTTGGCTTCAATATCCTCTTTTTTGTTGCTTTATTCAAGTGTTTCTATTTTAGTTTTGTTTTTCAATTTGCCGACTTCTTCAGTATTTGAAAAGAAATTTGATGAAGTATTAAATTTTCAACGTTTGAGCCAAGTGGTTCAAATCGGTCAGGAAGAATCACAGGTTTATGAGGTGCTTTTCGAAGGTAGCAAAGCTACAGTGAATGCCAAGGCGGGTTGGTTAGAGATTTTTGATTCAAATGGAAACATCATCAGCTTCTTGAATCATCAAATCAACAAAGAGAAAAGTATTTCGATTAAAACCTTGCTTCGGAAAAACGAAATTGTGCTTTTTGAAAAAACAAACTACATCAAAGACCTCACTGTTTTGAAACACCAAAAAGACAATGAGTTAAGAGACTATCGTTCATTGATTATTTTACCTCTTCAAACTTATTCTCAAAAACTAGGCTTGATTTGTTTTTTGAGCAATGTTTCTGATGGTTTTGACAATGAAATGGTTGAGATATTAGAAACTTATGTTGCTCAAGCAAGCATAAGCATCCATAATTCAAGGTTGGTAAATGATGCTATTGAGAATGAAAGATTTAAAGAATCTGCCAAAATTGCAATGGGTATTCAAAGCCGATTATTACCCAAAACATTACCCTATAAAGAAAAATTCGAGATAGAGGCATATTGCGAAATGGCGGGTGAAGTTGGTGGGGATTATTATGACCTATATTCTTATTCTGAAAGTGAACATGCAATAATTATAGGTGATGTTTCAGGAAAAGGAACTAATGCCGCTTTTCAAATGGCATTGATGAAAGGAGTTTTTCAATCTTTGGTGAGGTCAAAGCCTCAACCACTTGAATTCGTCAGCCAAGCAAATTGTGCCCTCGCAGATTGTTTAGATAAAAATACATTCATCACGGCTATTTTCGGAGTGTTGAATGAAAAAACAATGAAATTCAAATTTGTGAGAGCGGGTCAGTGTCCCATTCTGCACTTTTCAAGAAAAACCAAAAAAACTATAGCTTTAAAAAACAAAGGACTTGGACTTGGGATTATCAGAAACAAACACATTGATGAATATTTTGAAGAATGCGAAATAGAACTCGAAAGTGGTGATATTCTTTTATTGTTTACTGATGGAATCACTGAAACCAAGAATATAAACAGAACAGAATATGGTTTGGAGAAGTTGATGGAACAATTAAACATTCATCACGCAGAAAAAACTCAAGATATCATCAAAAAAATTGTGGATGATGTAAGCCAGTTTGCCGCTAATCATCACATGGACGATGACTCGACATTGGTAGTAATTAAAATGAAATGAACATTAAACAATAAATAACGTAAACTATATCTATGAACCTAACATCAGAAACAGTTAAACAAGTTTTTGTGATTCATCTTCAAGGTGAGATTGACGCAAGTTCATGTTTGATACTAGACAGTGAATTGGAAACTGCAATCAAAAATGGTGAAAAAAGAATTATTGTAAGGTGTGCAGAGCTTGATTATATCTCTTCGGCAGGTTTGGGGGTATTTACTTCATATGCCCAAGAACTTGAAAATCAAAACATCAGCTTGGTTCTGTGTGAATTGAAAGAAAATGTATTAGATGTGTTTTCTTTGTTGGGCTTAGATGCCATAATCCCTATCGTGAAAACATTTGACGAAGCCATGAATCGGGTAAATGAATAACAAGTTAAAGATATCATGTAGGTTAGAAAACCTAAAAACAATCAGACAGTTTGTCAATGATGCCCAGTTGCTTTTGGTGTCGATAAAAAAAGTAAAGAACAGTTAATTCTTTCTGTTGATGAGATATGCGCTAATTCAATCATCCATTCATGCAATCAAGATGATTCAATGATGCTTGAAATTGAGATTCACAACTTGGTTGATCAAGAAATGGTTTCGATTGATGTCACTGATCATGGAAATAGTTTTAATATCTCACTCCACCAACCACAACCCATAGAGGAAATTGTTAAAAACAAGAAAAAGGGAGGTATGGGTTTGATGTTAGTGATGAAAATGATGGACAAAATTGAGTATAAAAGCACTTCTCAACCTCATCAAAACATCTGCACCTTATACAAGAAGGTGAATTATGCTTGAGACAAATACTTTAAAAAATTTAAATAATGAAGCCGAAACATTCGATAAGTTTCGGCTTTGTTTTTTAAGCCAAAGAATGACTTTACTTTGATATATAAAATTTGTTATGTTGTTCATAATAACTTTCATGTCTGAAAAATGAAAATCTCATTGTTTTGATTTCGAAAGAAAAATTATCAACTTTTCAGTAGCTAATTTAAAATCTTCAATTGCCATATCCTTGTTTATAGCAATTGTGTTATCTTCTAAAAGCTCTAAATGTTTATTCCCTTCAACAAACATTTTTGTCAGCATCATCCTATGGACTAAAATACATCTCAAGTTTTTAAACAAAAAATCCTTCTTGTTCAAAACATAATATCTATTTGGGAAAAGCTTAGCAATAGAGATATAAAACCTGCTTCTGGATTGGTTTTCGGCATACAAAGGTTTATCATCCAAAAAAGACCCTAGAAATTCAATGCCCAAACATAAAAACACCCAAAAAGGCACATTTGATTCAAGTTGTTTCAACTCTATGAGCTGTAGCCTAATCGCTTCTGCTTTATCTTTAATTTCTGAAAGTGTTGTTTTTTTAACGACCTTTTCCAAGTGGGAATTTCATTCTATACTCTGTTGAAACATTCCCTTTGCTGATATCTGAAAGCTTAGATTTAAGTAATTTTTTTTGCAAAGAGGTCAATCTGTCCACAAAAACCACACCTTCTATATGGTCATACTCATGCTGAATAACACGAGCAACCAAACCATCATAAGTTTCGGTCAATTTTTTACCTGTTTGACAATCAACATATTCAATGGTTATTTTTGCTTTTCTTGAAACATTCTTTCTGATTCCAGGAATGCTTAAGCAACCTTCTTCAAAGTCCCATTCTTCGCCTTCTTCGCTCAAAATAAGAGGGTTAAGAAACACTTTCTTCATCCCTTTGATGTTTTCTTTGTCCATTGCATCAGCATCAATAACAAACAGACGATAAGGCAAACCCACTTGTGGAGCTGCTAAACCTACACCACTTGCATTATACATGGTTTCAAACATGTCTTCTATCAATTTAGGAAGAAACTCAGCTTTTGGATTTAGTTCATCAGCTTTTTTTCTCAACACTGGGTCGCCATAGGCAACGACGGGTAAAATCATTTTATTAACTAGTTTTCAATAAACAGCTTTTTTTCGGCCCAAAATGTTCCTAATGGAACTAATGACAAAAAAAGAGCTAGAATTGTTTTCTTCAAATCCCATTTGTAGTCAACATGTGCTTTCACAACCAAAATGCAATAAGCAATAAATAAAACACCATGTGCCATCCCGACAACAAGGTTAGGTTCTTTGATTCCTAAAAAGGCTTTGATTGGCCAAGTCACTAAAAGCAACAACAAAAAACTTATACCTTCTGCGATGGCTACTGATTTCAAGATTTTCATATTGCAAATATAATAAGAAAAGCAATCAACAGATTGCTTTAAATTCTTGAAACCTAACTTGAATTTAAGATTGAATTTAAAACATGACAGGTTTTAATTCTATTCTTGAAATATTGTTTTTAAAAGACTTAATTTGTTTCTTAAAAATAGAAAAATCTGTGAATTGTATCCTTTTTGATCAACCTGATTTGCGAGAATCACTCTTGCCCTTTACCTTTTTGAGACCGATAGCAGGTTTGCGTTTGGGGATTGTTCCGATTGAAGAAAAATGGAAAATGCTTTTGGGTGAAGATTTTCCTATAAGTTTCAAAACAAAAGATTATCTCCAAAACAAGTTCGGTTTGACTATCGCTGAGGATAATTTACTCATTAATTCATCGGCACTTCCTTCGAAATCATTTTTGGCTCAAATTGAAGATTTGAAACATGGAGATGCCTTGGTTCAAGATGGCATGGTGATTGCAATGAAAGCAAGCCGAATTGAAACGCTTGCATTTTTTGAGAGTTTTGAAGCAATAAAATATAAACACTACCAAGGTCCGATAGACATCTTAAAATACCCTTGGCAATTGTTTCATTTCAATGGCAACCAAATGAGATTAGATTTTGATTTGTTGACCAAAGGTCGAAAATCAAAACCAATAGATGATAAACACACTGTTGTTTATGGTGAGAACATCTTCATTGAAGAAGGTGTGAAAATCAGGGCATCTGTGTTAAATGCAGAAGAAGGGCCGATTTACATAGGAAAGGATTCGGAAATCAAAGAAGGTTCGCTAATTAGAGGGCCATTTGCCATGGGAGAACACTCAATGCTAAATCTAGGGGCAAAAATGCAGGGCGAAAGCTCCTTAGGACCATATTGCAAACTGGGTGGTGAAGTGAGTAATAGTATTTTTTTAGGATTCAGCAGTAAAGTTCATGACGGGTTTATGGGTCATTCTGTGGTGGGTGAATGGTGCAACATAGGTGCTGACACTAACACCTCAAACCTAAAAAACAATTACGCCTCAGTGAAACTTTGGAATTATCATCATCAAGAATATTTTGACACCAATCAACAATTTTGTGGACTTATGTTGGGAGACCACTCAAAAGTCGGCATTAACACCATGTTCAACACAGGAACTGTTGTTGGGGTATGTTGCAACATTTTCGGTGGTGGTTTTCCCCCAAAATTCATCCCTTCATTTTCTTGGGGTGGAGCTGAAGGAATGGAAACATTCAAACTCGAACAGGCATTTGATGTGATTTCAAGGGCAATGGCTAGAAGAAACAAAAGCCTAAGCCCTCAAGAACAAACACACTTGAAAGAAGTGTTTGAAAAAGAAAAAGTGATGAGAAATTTATTGGTCAAAGAGAGATAAAATTAGTAAAAATGAAATTCCTAATTGTCGGTCTGGGAAACATTGGCCCTGAATATGACCAAACAAGACACAACATCGGTTTCATGGTGCTTGATGAAATTGCCAAAGAAAACAATTTGAATTTCAAATTAGAAAGGTACGCTTTTGTGGCAGAAATGAAACACAAGGGCAAAAGTTTGTTGCTTCTAAAACCCACTACATTTATGAACTTAAGTGGAAAGGCTGTTAATTACTGGTTGCAACAAATGAAAACACCTCTTGAAAATATTCTGGTGATTACAGATGATGTTGCCATCCCTTTCGGCGAAGTAAGGCTAAAAAAAAACGGTTCTAGTGGAGGTCACAACGGACTGGCAAACATAGAACAAACCTTAATGAGCCAAAATTATCCCAGATTGAGGGTCGGAATCGGTAATGATTATCCCAAAGGTGGACAATCAAACTATGTTTTAGGCAGATTCAATCAAACAGAAACTGCTTCAATGCCTCTTTTGTTGAATAAACTCAGCAACATTGTATTTGATTTCTGCACTCTCGGGATTGATGTGCCCATGAATTCTTATAACAAAAAAAATCTTTTGGAGTGATTGAGCTCACAGTATAAATCTGGATTGGTTTCTGTTTTAACGTTAAAAAAACATTAAACAAATTGGTTTAAGCACATGTGTTCTTTAAAGCAATTTTTTTCTTATCTTTAACATCATGTTGAAGAAAAGCCATTTCAATTTAAAGAAAGAATTCTTATTTGCCTTTTTTGCCATTCCTGTGGTATCGTTATTGATTCTGCTCTATAACCTCAACGAATTCGAGAATGACTTCGACAGACCATTGTGGGTGAGTTATATAGTAGGCACATTCTTCACCGGACACATTTGGGTAGTTAATCTTCTTGTTTTCAAATGGGTAAATGAAAAATATTATGGCATTCATGAGACACAAAAAAGAATCATCTTTCAAATGATTGCTTCCACAATCGTAACCTTTTTAGCTTATGTAACAAATGTTTTACTTCTCACCTACGCTTTGAACATGCCTTGCACATGGGAGATTTTCGTTAAAGATTTAAAGGTAACTTATTTAGTGACTTTGATGGTCACGATATACTACCATTCGGCATATTATTTTAAACAATGGAAATTGGCTTATATTGACATGGAAAAGCTGAGAAAAGAATCAGTGTTGGCGCAATATGAAACACTCAAAAATCAAGTAAATCCTCATTTTTTATTCAATTCTTTAAACAAATTGTCAGAACTCGTGAATTCTGACGCTTCAAAAGCATAGCAATTCATTCAAGAACTATCACAGGTTTATCGCTATCTTCTGAACATGCATCAAAATGAGTTAGCAACGCTGGAAGAAGAGATTAACTTCATAAAAATCACATCTCTTTTTGGTGAAAACAAGATTTGGTGAAAATATTTCCATTTCATATCGAATCCCTGAATGGGCTTTGAGCTTTATGTTGCCCCCTGTTTGTTTGCAAATGTTGATAGAAAATGCCATCAAACACAACATCATTTCTAAGAACAATCCTTTGAAAATTGAAATTTCTGTTGAAGGAGATTGGTTGGTGGTCTCTAACAACATCAATCCAAAAATAACCAAAGAAGAATCAACATGAATTTGTTTGAAAAACATCACTAATCGTTATGTTTTTTCTCGGAGAAAAAGCCCATTGTTAGCTCAGACCTGA
>JBDNDT010000127.1:0-7243 GCA_046718985.1 Cytophagales bacterium | reverse complement strand
GTCTTGTAGGTATAGCCAACAAAAATTCGAATCAATGGAGAGACAGTTCAGGAGTGAGGCTCACCACTTATTTTTATAGAATTCGAATTTTTAAGCAAAATAGTGGAAATAGCAACACAAATACAGGTGCTTGGGTAGGACCGGTTTCAGCTACCACCTTAGGTAACCCTTCTGCACCTAGCAATCTCACCCTTTTTGTGGCTGGAGACAGAAACATTAACCTAAGTTGGAGAATCAATGATGATGAAGCTGATGGTTTCTCAATTTTTAGGGCAACCAATGCGGCAGGACCATTTGTGAGAATAGATTCAATTAGAAATGAAGTACTTTCCTCTTATCAAGACAAAAATCTAAATCCAAATACTACTTATTTTTACAAGGTTAGAGCTTTTAATGATGAGCTTTCTGCTTTCAGTAACATTGCAAATGCTACAACATTTTTAAGTTCAACACCTTCATCAGCCAATTGGAGATTGCCGATAGTAGCCAATAGCTTTTCAAGCACTTTCAATGGCGGAGATGAGTTTGCAGGTCTTGAGCCTCGAAGAAATGTGTTGAAACAGAAGCTGGAAGAGGGGAAAGATTTCTTGAATTTTATTAGAATCAATGCCAACCAAAACAGTTCATTTAGTTTTAGGATGCCTGATGCTAGTGAATTTCCCAATGGTGGAATGATTACCTATAATGTTTCTACACCTTCCATGACCAATAATGTTCTGTTGAGTGATACTTTGTTTTTCAGGGTTGATAATTTGAATTACGGTGTTCGTTTGTTCATTTCTGATGATGGAATAAATTACACAGAACAATCAAGACCTTGGAAAGGTCCGAGAGGTAACGATTTGCAAAAAATTGATTTGCCTGTAGCTTTTGCCAACAAATATGTGAGAATAACATTTGAAAATCCAAATTCAGGCATTCCATTATATTTCACAGAAATTGGAATGTATAAGTTTTTAGGTTCAGGTGTGAGACATAATTATTTCATCCTAACCGGTGCTTCAATTGAAGAACAATCAATGCCAATGGGATTGACAAAATTCAGAGAAAGAATCAAATCGTTTCCCGATTTGGCAACAATGGGAGAGAATTTAGTGATTTTTAACTGGGCTGTCAGCGGTTCTGCATCACAAGAGTTGCTTGACAGTTTGCCAAAATGGTTGGCACGTCACCCCAATGCAGGTTATGTGATGGTGCATCAAGGGGGAAATAACATCAACAACACTGCTAATGGAATGAGACCGCTGACCTATGACAAAAGAGTTAATTTCCCTGGTGTTAAAGTTTTTGAAAACACATTTAGAGACTTTTTCTTGAAAGTGTATGAAGCAGGGAAAATACCATTTGTTTCGAGAATGCATTTCAGGGATTATAGAGCAGAACGTCTCTGTGCAGGAGATTTGCTAAACGGTCCGGATGTTAGACAAGGAAGGATTCAAGAAAATGGTTCTTTGCCATATAACTTATTGATTGATAGTATCACTAAAGTGTATGCGCCTTTTGCTTACAACCAAATCGAGCAAAGATCAGGCATCAATTTTTATCCAATTACTCTTAATGAACAATGGATGATTGGTGGTGATGGTTTGCACCCTTCAACACCCGGTTCAACAGATGCCGGAAGCATAAATAACTCAAGATATATTATCAATAAATTAGCTGATTATTGGATTAATCATACCATCAGATATGCATATACGGGAACTTTTGCTCCTGCTATTCAATATAACCCTGATAATCAAGTTAGGTGGGAATGTTGGTTTAGATGTAACACTTGTGGTCCTGCAAATGACCTGAATCGATGGCCAAGAAATAAACCTAACCTTACATTTAAATGTGATTCTGCTGTTCAAGTGGCAGAAATGACTAAATCAGGTGAAGCCATTTGGAATGCTCGAGTGTTAGTGGAACAATTAGGAAATCGAGATTTAAGGGTAAACCATGTGCTTAGACTAGATTCATTACAAGATTTTAGAAATCCTGTGAATCCTCAGTTTTTGCAACTTTCTGTGGTTAATTCTACTAGTTTAGCCCTCAATTGGTTAGATAATTCACCTAATGAAACTGCATTTGAAGTTTGGATGAAAACAAACAATGGTGCATTTCAATTGATATCTACTTTGCCGGCTAATACAACAGAATTTCAAGTAACCGGTTTAAATTCTGACAATGAATACACATTTTATGTTCGTGCAAGAAATAATAATTTCAAATCAGGTTGGAGCAATTTGGTGGTAGGAAGACCCTTCGCAACATATTACAGCAAGTCAACAGGAAATTTAAATGATTTGAATACTTGGGGGCTAGCGCCAACAGGTGCAGGTTTGTCACCAACATCTTTTACACAATCGGGGCAGAAGTTTGTGATTACCAATAGAACACAAAACAATCCATTAAATGGCGACTTAACTGTTTCAGGAAATAATTCAGTTGTTGTGATTGCAGCAGGACAAAAACTGACTGTGCCACAAGAAGTGACCTTGAATGCAAAGGTTGAAGTGAATGAAGGATCAACCTTAGAAATATTAAGTAATAGTTTGCCTGAAATCACCAAATTAGACACCACCGCTCATCTGATTTATGGAGGTGAGGTGACTATTCCAAATTTGGTATATGGCGATTTGACCTTAGTAGGAGGAACTGCTAAAATGTTAACAACAGGTGCAACATACAATGTGAAAGGTAATTTAAGAATAAATGAACATTCAGCTTTATATTCGATAGGTAACACAACATTGAATTTGGGTAAAAATTTGATTTATTCAAGTTCAGAAGATTTGCTTCATGGACCAAACTTAATCTTAGCCGGTGGTTCACAAACGATTGATGCTAAAGGAGGATTGGTTAATGTTAAATCTTTGATTCTTCAACCGACTTCTAATTTGAATGTCTTAAATGCTTCAAAAATTGAAGTATTGGGTAATGTAAATATTCAAGATACTTCAAAGCTGAGACTGAATAATGGCACATTATCCATAACAGGTTCTTATAACAGTACCAATAAAACAGGAAAGATGTTTGTCAATAATGGTAGCCTTGAATTTTTTGGGTCATCACCATTGATTAGTGAATTGTATTTTGACTCCACTCAAAACAAATTATTTAATTTAAAAGTGAGTCAATCAAACGGAAGTGTTAATTTGAATTCTTTTGTTGAAGTGTATGGAACAATAAGTCTGTTAAATGGAGAGTTAAACACCAAAAACAACTTGGTTTTAGCTGCTACTCTTGAAAATCATGGCAAAATTGGAAGGGTGGGGACAGATGCTACACTTTTAGGAACCATAGAAAGCAGACAGCTGATTGGACCATTCAAAAGAACATCAACATATTACATAGGGACTCCAATTTTAAATCAAAGATTAGCAACTTGGAGGAAGTCATTCACATTGATGTTTAGAAGCGCAGGATCAAATGTTTCAACATTTAACGAACCGTCAAATTCATTCAATTTTGTTTTGGATTCAAATTTGATATTGATTCCGGGAAGGGGTTATTCCGTAACAATACCGGTTTCGGACTTCAAATCTGAGTTCACTTCTCTTCTATACAAAAATGAAGGGTATCCTCTTGTTGGTGATGGACAAGGTGACAACGATGATTTTTATGATATTCCTGTCAGCTACACATCCAGTAACAAAGGCTGGAATTTAGTTTCAAACCCTTACCCATGTGATATCAACTGGGATAATTCGGTTGGTTACGACAAGAATGACATCGAAAATATGATTTATTATTATGATGGAAATTCAAGACAATACAGGGTTTATCTTGGGGGTACAGGAATTGTAACCAACGGAGCAGGGCCTATTATTATGCCCGGACAAGGATTTATGATTAAATCAAAACGAAATGGATATTTAAAAATCAATGAAGATTCTAAAATTGAAGACTTTGATGGTACTTACAATTTCTTTAAACAAGAAGACAAGAAAATTGCTCAAAAGTCATTCTTAAATATTATGTTGAAAAATGGAAGTAGTGGTAGCGACTTAACAACTTTGATTTTTGATGATGAAGAAAACTATGATCTTGAGAAGCTGAACAATAATAATGGTTTGAATATTTCAACCATTGATGATAATAATAAGAAATTGGCTGTTCAAACTGTTAAAGGAGGTCAGGAAGTTCGGATTCCTATAGATTTAAACACTCCTTCAAATGGTCAATTCCAATTGGCCATCACTGATGAAAATTGCAGGCAGTTTATTGAATCCGTTCATTTAAGAGACAAGTATTTAGATACTTACACACCAATTCTATACGGCTTGGAAACATCGTTTGAAGTAAACACAGATGTGAAGTCTAAATCTGACAGATTTGAGTTGGTTATTAAAGTGAAACCCTTAGAGAAAGTAACTTCACTAAACATTTCGAATCATAAAACATCAAAAGGGCTTCCATATCCAAACCCATTTAAAGAGTCAATTTCAATTGACATAAGCTCAAAAGGTTTTGACAATGCTACTGTAGAGGTATCAGATCTTAATGGAATTAGAAAGTTTGAAAAAGTATATGAACTTAATGGCGGAGCTAATAAAATTAATTTAAGTTATAAGGAAGTTTGGAACTCTCTTTCAAAAGGAACTTACATTTTGAAAATTAAAAGAGAATCTGGAAAGTTTGACTCTTATTTGGTTAGTTTTGAGTGAGTTGTTTTTTGTAGTAGGAGAGATTAAATGATTTTGGATGTTTCGATTTTATAATTTTAGCAAGATTCTTAAGAAAATCTTTTTCTTTAAGATTAATGCGTTGTCTTTTTCATGTGCATTTGTTGTCATTTCTTGCTCAAATGAACAAAGACCTAATATTGAAAATCAGTTTATTCTTTCAACTTTCAATATTGCTAACTTGAGTGGCTGTGGTCATGTTTTTCGTTTAGTGGATGAACAGAATTCAAAACGGATAATAAGCTTTTGGAAACCAAGTGAGGAAGCTTTTTGTGTTTTTGAGAAATTTGCTTTATATGTAAAGATAGATTCAGGTAATACTATAAAAAATATTTATCTATACTCTCATCATGAATCTGATCTCACTGTTGAAGAACAAAGCAAAAAGCTTAAAATCAGTTTATCGTCAGGTTGGAATGTTTTTTCACCCCATGAGTTAACAGATGGATTGTTATTAGAATTTCCTAAAAATATCTCAATTGGGGAGTTGTTGATTGAAACGAATGAAAAGCCAATACAAAAGTCACTCAATGTTAATGGCTTTTCAACGAACACTTTTGATGAGTTTGTAGGTACAAATTCTTTTGTGGATGTTCCATTGGGGCTTACGGAACCTTTTGGAATAGTGAGGGAATATCATGATTGGCCTGATTGGAATGAACCGGAAAAAGATTCAATATATTTAGATATTTCTAAATCGGGATTTGATTTTAAGAATTATTACTTGAACATGTCAAGATTAGGAAAGATTTGTGTACCGGTTATTCAAAAATCACCTTATTGGTTGACCGGAAATAAAAATCAGTTGGCAATACCAATTGAGCCGGGTGCAAATCAGAATGAAACTAAGTCATATGAAAGAGCTGCCTTGTTTTTTCAGAAATATGTCATAAATTTTACAGATAAATCAAAAGGTGGTCTTAAATGGTTTGAAAACGGAAACGAACCAGACAAGTGGTGGGAGGGACAAGATTGCTATCAAACACCGGAAGGTTATGCTGCATTTTCAAGCGCAGTGATAGATGGTCATCAAGCCAAGATTAACAGTTTAAGTGATATTTCATCACAATTTAATTTGGTGATGGCAGGAATGGCAAATCCTAAAATTGAAAACTTAAATGCACTAAAATATTGGATTCAGAAAAATAGGAAAAATGAATGGTTGTGGTCTGCTCTGAATTTTCATGAATATTCCAATGCTTCCGAGTTTCACACAGATAAACCAATAATTGGAGTTCATCCCGAAAAAGGTAAAATCTTTAATACGGCAAAAGACTGGGTAACATTTAAGGAAGTCAATAATTTAAAATGTGAAGTTTGGGTCAGTGAATTTGGGTTTGACACAGAGGAATCACCACAAAAAGCACCTCCAACGAAAAGAAAAAGTGCTGAATTGGTTCAAGCAGATTGGATTCTCAGGTCTTATTTCATTTATGCTATGGCAGGAGTGGATAGAGCTATTCAATATATGATAAGAGATTTTGGAAAGAGTGGGCTGTATGCTACAAGTGGATTGTATTCTAATACTTTAAAAAATGAAGCCTACATCAAACCTTCTTGGAATTATATCAATCAAGCTGTAGGAATATTAAATGGTTGTTATTTAGATAGTTTTCATGTAGATAGTACAAAAAACATTTATCACTTGGTTTATAAATCAAAATTGAAACCACTAAAAGTACATGTTTTGTGGCTGGGAACACATAATGATTCAGAAGTTGGAATCAATATTGATGATTTAGGTTTAAGTGAAAATCACCAACTATATGAGCTTTCACCTGATAAGCAATGCCCGTCAAAAGCTATATTAGACGATAAGAAAATTAAAGTAAGCGAAACCCCAATATTTATTCAAGAAGGTCAGGAAGATATGTTTAACAAATGTTATTCATTAGAAGTGTTAGATAACAGCAATTACTCACTTAAAAATTTTTCGAAACTTAATATTCCTAATTTAAATGATGAACCACAAACAGGGAATCCGATTTTGGGCATTGGAGTTAAAGATGCTGTTACATTTTGGAGTCCAGGTTATAATGACAAAGCAAACGAAACCATTTTCTGTGAATTTGAAGATTCTTTTTTAGTACACTCAATTTCGATTTTTGATGGAAAGGGTGATGGAGTGATTGAAATTTATGGTTCAAAAGACAGCAAGGGCTTTGAGAAAATTGGAGAAATGAATATGAGGTTGTATAATAAATGGCAGTCAATAGCAATTAATAAAAACGTGAAAGTGATTAAGTTACATTTTGCAAGCGGAAAACCTGAAATTGGGGAATTGAAAATTAATGTTAAGAAATTATAAATTTTTCATAATAATTAGACCAATTTAGTGAAAAAATCGCTAACTTTGGAAACATTAAACAAATGAATATACCTACGAAATTATTATTGGTTGACGATGCGCCAACTATTTTGACTTTGTTGTCAAATCTTTTTGGGAAAAATCATGAAGTGTTCAAAAGTAGCACTTTGAAAGAAGCTAGAGAGATTTTAAACAACTCTGAAATAGATTTGGTGATATGTGATTTGAACATGCCAGAGGGTAAAGGTCAAGACCTTGTCACTTT
>JBDNDT010000126.1:0-7245 GCA_046718985.1 Cytophagales bacterium | reverse complement strand
AAGCCGTGTCGAAAATAGGGTTGGCAATGAGCAACATAAATGCAAACTATATACACAAAATTAAGGTTTGAAATAGGTAAAAGCAAGGTTTGTTTAAACGTAAATGAATAGATGAAAATTTTGTGGGTATTTGTTGCTGAAAATACCGATATGAGCTTTTAATTTCTTATCTGACAATCATTTTTTGATGTCGAACTGTTTTTGAATTATTATCTTTGAATTGGGCTAGGTAAACACCTTTTTTTAATACCAAATTGAATTGAGTTTTTGGGAATGTTTGTTCAATTTTGGATTCAAATATTGTTCTACCTGTCATGTCGAAAAGTTTAAAAGAATAGGGTTGATTCGCCTCAATTACAAAATCTTCTGAAAATGGGTTGGGATATACTTTAATCTTGAGGTCGTTTGATTTTATGTTTGTTGCATCATATTCGAAAAGATGGATGCCACCAGCAATGTTTCCGACTGCAAGCCAACCTTTGTCGGCAAATATGATTGGGCGATTTGGACCGTTAATACTAAAATTATTGCCATCCAATGTTTCGAAAATCGGGTCTTGTTTGAACGAAATCGGGTTTTGCTTCAAAAAATCATACACAATAGAGATTTTTCCATTGTCATGCGTCAAAATCAAATCTAAATCAGCATTATTATCGAAAAAAGTTGAAAATACGCTCAATCTTCTTGCCTCAACTTGGTTATTGATACCTCCAAAGTTTTCTTGAAAAATGGCAAAAGAGCCGTTTTGGTTCTCATAAGCAATCAAAGCTCCGCCATTTTTGCCCACTAGTGCATCTAGGAATCCGTTGTTGTTTAAATCTACAAAATGTGGAACGTCTTCTTGGTTCAAAGGAAGATCAAGCTCCGTAGTTTCAGATAATGAAAATTCCCTTTCGTGAAATGGTTTTCCATTATGCTTCCAAAGCAAAGTTTTAGTTTGCCCGAAATTTTCAATATCGGTGATGGTTAGCAATAAGTCAGTCTTCCCATCATTGTCATAGTCAACAAATTGAGGAATCAAATTCAAAAAGCCTGTTTTCCTCACTCCGAAAAGGTCACGGGTGCTGAGGTGAAATTGATTGTTTATGTTTTCGAACCACCAAATTCCTGCACTTGATTTTGAGTTTTCAATGCGTCCTTTGCTTCCGATAACCAAGTCTAAATCTCCGTCTTCGTCAATGTCCACCAAAAAAGGTGCTGCATTTTCACCAACATCAATCATTTTAGGCTGTAAAAAGTGTCTAATACTTTCATCATCATCTACCCAAAAAACAGAGTCTTCAAAGTTGGACTGTCGGTTTGCATTGTTCGCTAAATTGGTAGAAATTAAAAACTCTTTTTCTCCATCTGCATCCGTATCAACATAAAAAGCAAATGGGTGTAGAAAATATTTAAAAGGATTTTTTAGAGGGAAATTTCCATCAATTTTATCAAAAATCACTCCATTTGTTGCTTTTGATTTGTTTTGAAGAATGACAATTTGGTCACAATCATCTTTTCCGATGAGCAAATCTTTGTTTCCATCATTGTTCAAGTCAACAATGAGTATTGACCCCGGGCCAATATGTTCTATTCGTTGGTTATCAGTATTTTCAGTTCTAAGATTGGTGGGGCATGAAAGACCAAATTTATAGTTGTTGCAAGTTATTTCTTCAAAACCACCGAAACAATCATCTTTTCTCACAAAAACCAGGCTGTCAGCATGACCAAATCGCTCAATAGATTGATTTTGGTGATATTCCACACGGCTTCCTGAGGTGAAATTGAAATTGAAAACATCTAAATCACCGTCATTGTCCCAGTCCACAATGGCCGGAATATCACTGGCGTTGACCAGAATATTGATATTGGCACTGAAACCTCTGCTTAATAGCGGGTCTTTCATTAGACTGAAATTCAATTGATTTCCTGTTCTAATCGTTTTAAAAACCCTGATTCCTAAATTTGTGTTGGTGAAAATGTCTTCCAATCCGTCACCGTCATAATCAGTCATCAACATCCAATTCCTGACAGAAGGGAAAAATTTTTGCTCTTTGAACATAGGAATATAAATTTGTTCTTCATTCGAATTAATGGATTTCAAGACCAAAACTTGAGCACTGGTTCTGTCGAAAAGAATCAATTCTTTTTTACCGTCACCATCAACATCAAGATTTGAAAATTGGGTAGAGTTCAGACCGCCAACAAATGCTAAATATAATTCGCTTGCATTAGCATGTACCTTCATGGTTGATCTATTTAACAATTGTGCATTGGTATTAAAAAAAAACAATGATGAAACTAAAAGGGTGCAGATTGTTTTCATGAGCAATAAAACGACTAAATTTAGCCTTTATTTCTGAAAAATGTTGAACCAAGAGACGATTGCCCGATTATATAAAATTTTTAAAAACTCAGATGGTGTCTCTACTGACACCAGAAAAGACCTGAAAAACAAGCTCTTTTTTGCCTTATCAGGACCAAACTTCAATGGAAATCTTTTTGCAACACATGCTTTGGAAAAGGGTGCAATTCATGTTGTGGTTTCTGAGAAATTAGACATTCCTATTGAAAATTATACATTGGTTGGTGACACATTAGAGACTTTGCAAGAATTGGCGAAATTTCATAGGACACAATTGGCGATTCCTGTGATAGCTATCACAGGCTCAAACGGAAAAACCACTACTAAAGAACTCACCCACAAAGTACTATCTTCTAAATTTAATTGTTTTGCAACGGAAGGAAACTTAAACAATCATATAGGTGTGCCTCTGAGTTTGCTGAACATAAACTCATCGCATGAAATTGCCGTGCTGGAGCTTGGTGCAAATCACCTGAATGAGATCGAGTTTTTATGTGAAATTGCTCAGCCTGACTTTGGAGTGATCACCAGCATAGGCAAAGATCATCTTGAGGGATACGGAAGTCTAGAAGGAGTGAAAAAAGGGAGTGCTGAACTTTTGGAGTATCTAAATCGTGTAGAAAAAAAATTTTTATTAAACCCTTCAGATAAAGTTGTTTTTGAGATTGCCAAGCCATTTAAGAATTTGCATATCATAGAAACAGCCAATGATTTGCAGTTTTTAGACTCAATTGATTTTGTGAAATTCAATTTCCAATCAAAAAACTACAGCACTTGTCTGGCAGGCGATTTCAACCATGGCAACATTTTAACAGCATTTTCGATAGGGTCACATTTTGGAGTCTCAAAAGATGACTGTGTTCAAGCAATCATCAATTACCTACCTAAAAACAACCGCTCTCAAATAATCAATACAGGAAAAAATGTGGTATTCTTGGATGCTTACAATGCCAATCCTACTTCAATGGAATTAGCCATCAAGAGTTTTGCCAAAATGGGTAATGTGCAAAAGTTAGCTTTTTTGGGAGATATGGCTGAATTGGGAGAATTTTCAGAAGCAGAACATCAAAATATTGCAAATATGGATGAACTCAATATTTTTGAATGGGTATTGTTTTGTGGCGCGGAATTCTATTCTAGAGAAAACTTATTTAACCAAAAGCACAATTATAAATTCTTTCAAAATAAACAAGAACTGCAATTATTTTTAGAAGAGTCTAAATTTGAAGGAAAATATATACTCATCAAAGGTTCAAGGAGCATGAGAATGGAAGAACTTCTTAGTTTTGTTTAAGAAATGGAATAAATTGGGTTTAAACCCTTAAACAGATAATAATTTGTTAACAAAGTGCAATAATCTTAACAATTCATTAATCTCAATTTAACATTTAAATCAAATTGTAATTCGACATTTGTTGCTGTAAGAAACCTAAAAATTTTACAAATGAAAAAAAATTACATTTTTGGAACGCTAGTAGCTGCATGTTGTGCAGTGAATGCTCAAACGAGTTTCCCGAAAATCGTTGAGCCTGCTAAGATTGGTGCAACTGCACCTACTACTGTTGTGGTACCGCCATCTCCCATCAAATCACAAATTTTGTTTGTGGGTGGAACTGATTTGGTAGCTTACAAAGCTTTGGCTGAAAGAACTATTAACGGAGCTAAAGTGTATGGCGAAGCAGCAGGAACTACACCTGCGAAAGAGTGGCATGATTTCATAGGTTTTACAGAAGCAACTGAATCTGAAAAAATCATGATGGCAAACGCTGGACACAATAACTTCCTAGGATGGGTGTCAGTTAACCACGAAATGGTTTGGAATGACAACAAAATCGGCGATGGCGGTGGAATGACTGTTTTTGCAGTTAAAAAAGACTTGGTTGGTGATACATTGGTGATAGTTCCCCAAAATTTAGCAACTGAAGGTTTCCCAGCCGGAACTCACAAATTCTTCAACGTTGACTTTGCCGGAACAGTAGGTGAAACAGGTATGAACTGCGGAGGTATCCAATCTGCAAAGGATGGCAGAATTTGGACTGCAGAAGAATGGTTCAGATCAAATATTGCTTCAATTTGGGATGGTAACAACAGGCCATTTAGCAATGGTGGTCCTGGTCAAGGGGTGAGAGATACTTTGGACTGGACTATCTCAACTGATATTCAAGGGGATTTTAATAATAAGTCTGTTAAAAAACACCAAAACTTCAACTGGATGGTTGAAATTGACCCAAGAAAAGCAAAAGCAATTAGAAAGCAGTATAACTGGGGTCGTCAAGGTTTTGAAGGTGGTGTAATCATGCCTGATGACAAAACTGTTTATTTGGGTGAAGATGGTTCTCCCGGATTATTCACTAAATTCGTTGCTGACGTTGCAGGTGATTTCACTAAAGGTAAAACTTATGTTTACAAGTGGGACAACGACAACACTCCTGACAACAACTGGATTGAAATTGACAATACTAAGCTGGATTCTATGATGAGTATCACAACATTGGCTTACAGAAAAGGGGCAACACCTTTCTGCAGAATTGAGTGGGTGACTTTTGATAAAACAACCGGTAAAGTTTATTTTACAGAAACAGGAAATGATAACTGGAGAATTGGTTCAGGAAGATCTAACGTGACCATCGGTCAGCCTATGGTTGATTTCTTTAGAACTAGAAGAGCAGAAATGGGAAGCCCTGTAACTGATTGGTCTGATGCTCAAATCAGAGATTCCTTGAGATTGAATGTTTCAGCATTGAGAGATTTCTATGGCAGAGTGACTGAATATGACCCTGCAACAGGAAAAATCAAAACTCACATTGAAGGTGGAAGATACTTCGCTTCATCTCCTGCTGCCGCAAACTATCCTGAAAAACATTTGACAAACCCTGATGGTTTGGGAATGCTTTATGTAGGTTCTAAGAGATATATGATCATACAAGAAGATTTGAATGGTAGAACTTTTGGTAGAGTTCCCTCAGAATTGTCTGCTTCTGGAAATGATATTTGTGAAATGTTTTTGTTGGATATGGATATTGAAAATCCTAATGTTGATGATTTGGTGAGATTAGCCGTTACTCCTTTCGGTGCTGAAATCACTGGTGCCTGTGTGATTGGGGAAGACATGATTTTGTTCAACTCTCAACATGCTGCGGCTTCAAATCCATTCCCATACAATCACTCGTTGACTGTAGCTTTAACCGGATTGAGCAGAGTTAATTCATTGAATGAAACTCCTACTTTCTCTGGAAAAGCATCTTTGGAAGCTAGTCCAAACCCGGTTGCTAGAACTTTGAACATCAACAAAGTAGGTGACTACGCATTGTACAACGCAACAGGAATGAGAGTGAAAGTAGTTAGAAACACAGACAAAATTGATGTTTCAGATTTAACTTCAGGAACTTACATCTTGTTGGATGAGAAGAGAAATGCTTTGAAAATTGTTGTTGAATAATCAATCAACATATATTAATAATCAAACAAGGCAACCTTATAGGTTGCCTTGTTTGATTTAATGAAGTTTGAAACAAAATCGTTGAACATAACATGAAAAAGCTTTTATTCCCATTTGTTGCAATTGTTTTTTCCACGTTTTTATATTCATTTGTCTCTAATCAAAAACCGATAGAGAGTGTAAACTCCAACTACCATAAAAGAATCAGTGCTTTTGAAAAAAGCTTTTTAAAACTAAAACCTTTAGTCTTAGCATTAGACACAACTCAAGAAAAATTTGATCAGCTAAGAATAGAATTTGTAAATGCAAGATTAGATTATAAAAGAATTGAATACTTATTAGAACATCAATCTCCACAATTGGTAAAAGACGCTTTCAATGGGCCACCTTTTTTGAAATTGGCTAGAAATGTTGCCGGTGTTGAAATCCAAGAACCCACCAGCCTTCAATATTTGGAAGAGGCTATTTTTGATGATATTTCTTCTGAAAACATAGCAAAGATTAAACAACGATTTTTCAAGATTGAAGAAAATTTGCAATCCTTATCCTTCATCAAGAAGCAAGCCCTCACAGATAGAATTTTTTATGAGGCCTTAAGGTCTGGTATCATCAGGGTTTTTTCTTTAGGTTTAGCAGGTTTTGATGTTCTCGGTTCAGGTAATCAACTTGGCGAATGCAAAGCATCTTGGGAAGCGATGAAAAACGATTGGAATGATTATATAAACAAATCATCTTTTAAAAAAGAGGGGAAATCAATTTCTAATCTTTTTGCTAAAGGTTTAGCAACTCTTGACAAGGTTCAAGATTTTGATGAATTCGATAGATTGGGCTTTTTGAGAGAAATTGCCAACCCACTTTTTGAAGAACTTTTGGTTTTTCATTTAAAAACGGGAGTAGAGACTTTGGATGAAGTAGCTAGAATGCCAATATCAATTAATTATTTAACGAAGTCTTTTTTGAACGAAAAGTATTATAATCAGTTTTATGCCTCTTCTTTGAGAAAAGATGACCCTTTGATGAAAGAAAAAATAGAGTTAGGGAAAATGTTATTTTTCGATCCGGTTCTTTCATCAAACAATCAACGTTCTTGTGCTTCATGCCACAATCCGCAAAAGGCTTTCACCGATGGGCGTGCAAAAAGTATTGCTTTTGATTTCAAAGGCACGGTTGATAGAAATTCTCCAACAGTCATCAATGCTGCCATCTCAACACGTCAGTTTTGGGATATGAGAGCCTCAATTTTAGAAATGCAATCAGAACATGTTATCACTAGTGCTAAGGAATTTAACCATGATTATGTATCACTCTTTGAAAAGCTGAATCAAAGTCATGAATATTTAAAACTTTTTCAAAATTCTTTTCCAAAAAGTGCTCCAAATGCCATCACCAAAGATAATTTTTCTCAAGCATTAGCGGCTTATGTGGGGTCTCTCACTAGTTTCAATTCGCCGTTCGACAAATA
>JBDNDT010000125.1:0-7347 GCA_046718985.1 Cytophagales bacterium | reverse complement strand
TTACTTAATGAATTAAGTAATTTATTAAGCCATTTTGAGGCTTCATCAAACTTTTCAGCGTAATAGCAGGTCAGAGAACGATATACATGATAAATGATGAATTGAGGCGTGTCTTCTGTTGAAGTTTCAAAGTCTTGGAACTGTAATTTAGTTTCTTCATAAAGTGAAGACTCGGTGTCCATTCTCAATGCTCTTTTCAGCTTAGTCAACATAGCTAAACTTGAAAAAGTGAATAAACCATAATTACTCACCAAATTTGGTAAGTTTATGTTCACATCTTCATAATATTTTTCGGCTTTTTTGAACACTCTATAATGGGTGTAATACTCAAACTTCAGGTATTCAAAAACCACTTTGAGGTGATAATAATTTGAGTCTAAATAATAGATTTCAAAGATTTTTTCAACCTCTCTCAACACATCTTCGATGGGTTCTTCTTCTTTGTTCATCTCTTCACCTTCATCCACAAAAAGTCTGTGGAAAACGTAAATCAAACTATGGTAAACATAAAGCCTGTGTGATTGATAAAGCTTGCTTACGTTAGTTATTTCTTTGAACAACAAAGTGAGTTCAAATTTTAATTGTGGGTTGTTAGTGAGAAAATATTGACCATATTTTTTGAAGTAATCGGCGATGATGTCTTCAGATTTGTCTAAGGCAAGCATATATGCTATGTGCCTGTTATAAGACTGTTTGTAAGAAAAATGATCTTCATGATTGATATGCAACCTTTTCAATAACTTATAAATGATGGTCAATTCATTTGATAAGTCATAATCAGCTAATTCTTTCTCAAGTTTTTTGAGAGTTGCAATGGCTATGGCTCGCTTTTTAGTGAATATAATTTCTTGAATATTGGCCACTTTTTTTAGCAAATCCGTTCTTGGATTCTCCATTTGTTGCAACAAATATTCTTCGATTTTTTGGTTTAGTCTTGATCTCAGGGTGTAATAAGCATTGGAGTTGACATCAAGGAGTTCCATGATTTTTGCGTCAGCCAATTGCTTTTCTCTCATATATTTTAACAATTGAGCTGATTTTTCAGCACCATTGTTGCTTAAATTGTCGAATATTGATTCGTAGTCTTCGTTGGAAAGTTGTTTGATTATATTTTTTAGTTTAGACATAAAATCTTTTGGAGTAAAATTTCACCAAGTAAGCAAAAAACAACAATATCTGCAATTCATTTTGATATTTAGCTTAATTTCTTTATAAAATGGTCTCTTCATTTCCGAAATATCTAATTTATCAAATTTCAACAATTGTCGTTTTTCCGTGTTTCTTTTTTTATCATTTTGGTTAATGAAGAAAGGGTTTTTCTTCATTATTCGTAAATTTACATCCTGCAAATTTTAAAGAGGTGGCAAACAAGGAAGAATATATTGAAGTTTATGGTGCCAGGGAGCATAATTTAAAAAATATTGATGTAAAAATTCCCAGAAACAGTTTAGTTGTTTTGACGGGAATCAGTGGGAGTGGGAAATCTTCACTCGCTTTTGACACCATTTATGCAGAAGGTCAAAGACGATATATGGAAACCTTTTCAGCATATGCAAGAGGTTTTTTGGGTAATATGGAAAGACCTGATGTGGACAAAATCACCGGATTGAGTCCCGTGATTTCAATTGAACAGAAAACCACTTCAAAGAATCCTCGCTCAACTGTTGGCACCACCACTGAAATATACGATTATTTGCGTTTGCTTTTCGCCCGTGCTGCAGACGCTTACTCCTATGTGAGCGGGAAAAAAATGCAAAGGCAATCAGAAGAACAAGTGCTTGAAATTCTGCTTAATCAATTCAATAATCAGAAAATCAGTATTTTGTCGCCAATGGTGAAAGCCAGAAAAGGGCATTACAGAGAACTATTCGAACAAATCGCCAAAGCTGGTTATCTCAAGGTGAGGGTTGATGGTGTGGTGATGGAAATTCAGCCTAAAATGCAGGTTGATCGATATAAAACCCATGATATTGAAGTGGTGATTGACCGATTGTTGGTTTCTCAAAACGATCGTGAGAGAATTTCTCAGTCTTTGTCAGTGGCGATGAAATTAGGCAAAGGAATGGTGATGGTGTTGGATGAAGATGCAAAAATTCACTATTACTCAAAAATCTTGGTGGATCCCGAAAATGGAATTTCTTATGAAGAACCGGCACCGAACATGTTCTCATTCAATTCACCATATGGTGCATGCCCCACCTGCAATGGTTTAGGAACTGTTGAGGAGGTGACAGAAGAAAGCTTGATCCCTGATTCAAACCTTTCAATTCGTGCAGGGGGAATTGCCCCTTTGGGTGAGCAAAAAAACAATTGGATGTTTAACCACATCAATGCATTGTTGAAACATTTCGGATTCAATATTTCAACCCCTATTAAAAATTTACCCCAAGAAATCATGGATTATATAATTCATGGTGTTGAAAGTGGAAAACTCTCTAATGGTGTGTATGACTATCTGAAAAAGAATAACTTACCTGCTTTTGAAGGCATCATTAATTTTGTGAAAAGTCACCAAAACAGCGAGTCAGATAAAATGAGAGAATGGGTGAGCCAGTTCACAGCCCCCAAAACATGCCCATCGTGCAAAGGAGCAAGGTTGAAGAAAGAATCATTGTTTTTTAAACTAGGAGATAAAAATATTGCTGAGTTGGCTCAAATGCAATTGCCGGATTTGAATCATTTCTTTTATAAATTACCCGAACAACTAAGCCCAACACAAAAAGCTATTGCCACAGAAGTGTTGAAAGAGATTTCAAAACGCCTCAACCTTTTGATTGAGGTAGGTTTGGATTATCTAACTTTGGACAGGGCAATGAAAACCTTGAGTGGGGGAGAAGCTCAAAGAATCAGATTAGCTACTCAAATCGGTACACAACTGGTTGGCGTTTTATATATCTTGGATGAACCCAGCATAGGTCTTCACCAAAGAGACAATGTGAAACTCATCAAAGCTTTGCATGATCTCAGAGATTTGGGGAACACTGTTTTAGTGGTGGAGCATGATAAGGACATGATGCTTGAAAGTGACTATGTGATTGATGTTGGTCCCGGCGCAGGAAGACATGGTGGAAATATTGTAGCAGAAGGTAAACCCGAAGATTTCGTGAAGTTTTCAACCACCACATCAAAATATTTGAGTGGTGATTTGGGTTTTCCGGTGCCTGAAAAAAGAAGAGAAGGGAATGGGAATTATATTAAACTTCTTGGTTGCAAAGGTAATAACTTAAAAAATGTTAATTTTAATTTACCATTAGGAAAGCTTGTTTGTGTGACAGGGGTTTCTGGGAGTGGAAAATCAACTTTGATTCATGACACCTTGTTTCCATTGTTAAATCGTCATTTTTTTCATGCCAAAAGACAGGCAATGCCTTATGATGAGTTGTTAGGACTTGAATACATTGATAAAGTTATTGAAGTGGATCAATCACCCATTGGAAGAACTCCACGTTCGAATCCGGTGACTTACACAGGTGTGTTCACTGAAATAAGAAATCTATTCGCCCAATTGCCAGAGGCAAAAATAAGAGGTTATGAATTGGGTAGATTTTCTTTTAATGTCAAAGGCGGACGTTGTGAAGAATGTGAGGGAGGTGGTGTGAAGGTGATTTCTATGGATTTCTTGCCCGACGTTCACGTACAGTGCACCAGTTGCAAAGGAAAAAGATATAACAGAGAAACCCTTGAAGTGAGATTTAAGGGAAAGTCCATTTCGGATGTTTTAGACATGAGTGTGGAAACCGCTATGCATTTTTTTGAGTCTCAGCCCAAAATTTTAAGAAAAATTCAAACGCTTTATGAAGTAGGTTTAGGTTATATCACACTTGGTCAACATGCCACCACTCTTTCTGGAGGTGAAGCACAAAGAGTGAAACTGGCTACAGAACTTTCTAAAAAAGACACCGGAAAAACCCTTTACATCTTAGATGAACCAACCACAGGGCTTCATTTTGATGATATCAAAAAGTTGATGGATATTTTAAACAAGTTAGTGGACAAAGGAAATACTGTTTTAATCATTGAACACAATTTGGATGTAATTAAGATGGCAGATCACATCATCGATTTGGGTCCCGAAGGAGGAAAAGGTGGAGGTGTGATTGTTTGTGAAGGAACACCGGAAAAAGTTGCAAAGAATAAATCTTCACACACAGCTAGATTTTTGGCACAAGAGCTGAAGAATTCAGAGAAAGTTGCTGTGTAGAACTCATTTCATGGTTAATTTATTCATCAACAGGCAAAAGCCAATGTTGTTTTTTTTAGTTAAACCCAATTTAAATTTCGTTTAAAAACTGAATCAAATGCTTTCTCCAAAACAAATCAATATAAAAGACTTTAGCTATAAACTGCCGGATGATAAAATTGCGAAACATCCACTGGCTGATAGAGACCAGTCTAAATTGCTTTTTTATAAGAATGGGAAAATCATAGATGCAGTTTTTGAAGAAATTTCGAACCTTTTGCCTCAAGATTCACATTTGGTGGTGAACAACACCAAAGTGATTCAAGCAAGAATATTAATAGAACAAGATGAAAACAAAGCAATAGAAATATTCTTGCTTGAACCCGCCGAAGGAATCGAAACTTCATTAGCGATGAATCAAAAATTTTCAACTAAATGGCATTGCATGGTTGGAAACTTGAAAAAATTTAAAGCTGAATTTTTGGTTTTGGAAACTCAAATTGGATTTGTTAAAATTTACAAACCTGAAAAATTTGATGATACATTTAATGTTCAACTCGAATGGGAAATGGACTTGAGTTTTTCAGAACTTTTAGAACATATAGGACTCATGCCTCTTCCTCCTTATCTCAACAGGTCAGCAGAGGAAGAGGACAAAATCAAATACCAAACCGTTTATGCAGAGCATTTGGGTTCTGTTGCTGCTCCGACAGCAGGTTTGCATTTCACCAATCGTGTTTTTGAAGCCTTGAAAACAAAATCTATTAATGCTGTTCAGGTTTCTTTGCACGTAGGGGCGGGTACATTCAGGCCAGTGAAAGCTTCAAGTTTAGAGGATCATAACATGCATGAGGAAGAGATTGTGGTGAGTATAGAAGCTTTAGAAGAACTAAAAAAATCATCATTCATCACAGCAGTCGGAACCACAAGCTTGAGAACTTTAGAAACCATTTATTGGGTAGGAGTGAAAATTGAATTGGGAATTGAAAATTTTTCCAGTTTATTGGTTTCTCAATGGGAACCTTACGAATTAGTACTAAAATCTAACATCAGTTTTCAAAAATCAGTAGAAAATGTGTTGACTTGGTTAAAAATGAATGTGATTTCTTCATTGAGAGGAAAAACACAATTATTGATTGCTCCCGGTTATCAAATTAAATCAGCACATGCATTGATTACTAATTTTCATCAACCCGATAGCACATTGTTATTGTTGGTGGCAGCATTTGTAGGTGAAGATTGGCAAAAGATATATCAACATGCGTTGAAAAATAACTACAGGTTTCTAAGCTTTGGAGATTCATCATTGTTGATGAGGTGAGGGTATAGAATTTAATTATTCGAGGATTGAACTTGATTTGCTTAAAATTGCAAATACATTTTTTAGAATCTACAATTCATCCTTTCCCCCACCTAAACCTTTTTTATAGGTTTCTAATGCTCTGATTCTTGCTTGCTCATGAACCACTATGGGCTTGGGATATTCAAATGTACCTATCTCTTTCACCCATTTTCTAATGTAAACTCCTTTTGGGTCAAATTTTTCTGTTTGCAATGTAGGATTGAAAACCCTGAAATAAGGGGCTGCATCACAACCGCTACCCGCTGCCCACTGCCATCCACCATTGTTAGCTGAAAGGTCAAAATCTAGTAACTTTTTAGCAAAATAAGCCTCTCCCCATCTCCAATCAATGAGCAAATGTTTCACTAAAAAGCTTGCAACCACCATCCTCACTCGGTTGTGCATAAAACCCGTAGCATTGAGTTCCCTCATGCCCGCGTCCACCAAAGGATATCCTGTTTTCCCTAAACACCATTTTTCAAACTCTATACTATTATTTCTCCACTCAATTTTATCATATTCAGGTTTGAAAGATTTATGGACAACGTGAGGAAAATGCCAAAGAATCATCATGTAGAAATCACGCCAAATAAGCTCATTCAGCCATGATTCTGATTGAAGTGCGATTGCACTTTGTGCACATTTTCTGATGCTCACGGTGCCGAATCTCAGGTGAACGCTCAAACGACTTGTTCCTTTTTCTGAGGGATAATCTCGCTTCTCTTTGTAGTTTTTTAAGATTTGATCATTTATTTGAATATTCGGAAAGCTTAATCCCGATGGCTTGAATCCGATGGCTGACAATTCTAAAATCGAATTGTTATCAGTTTTTCGAAATGAAGAAAAGTATTTTTCTGTAGGATAAGATTTTAAGTAAAAGTCGTTTAATTTCGATTTCCACTTTTTCGAGTATGGTGTGAAGACGGTATATGGTTTACCGTCATCCTTTAAAACTTCATTTTTTTCAAAAATACATTGGTCTTTGAATGTTTGAAAAGCGATACCTTTTTGGTTTAGCAATACTTTGATTTTGTTGTCTCTTTCTTGAGCATAAGGTTCATAATCATGATTGGTGTAAACATTCTTTATTGAAAATTCCTCGCTTAATGTTTTCCAAATTTCAATTGGGTTTCCATGTTTCACCAGCATTGATGAACCCATTGACTTTAAACTTTCATTGATTTTCTGCAATGATTGATGAATAAATTCAACTCTTCCATCATGTTTGTCCTCCAACTTGTCTAAAATTTCTGAATCGAAGATGAAAATTGCTTGAACATTCTCGTTTTTTTTCAATGCGTGATAAAGTCCTGCATTGTCTTCTAATCTCAAGTCTCGCCTAAACCAAAAAAAGGTAATATCCATTTTAACTGTTTTTTAAATTAACCTTTAAGCATGGATATGGTTTTTAATCTTGGAATAGTTATAACATTTGTTTAGTACTTTTTTTGATAGTTGCTTTAGAAAAAGATTATTAAGCACTTTAAATTTAGGGCAAAATAATTTCACCAAAACCCCGGAAGCCGGGCATAATTAAACAGAATATAAACACCTATGAGCATCAAATAAGCATTTGCAGAACCAAATTGCAAAATGTTTGATTCAGAGGTCATTTTTAAAGTAGCATAAGAGAAAATGAAAAAGATAATTGGGAAAAACCAAAAATATGAATAAAAATTTTCAGGCAAGTCTGAGGATATTGTTCCATAAACGGTTTCATATTCAATAGTTCTTCTGATCCCCAGAAAAATAGAACTTTCTAGTTTGACTTCCATATCTATAAAAATTCGGTAAAAGTCATAAGGATAAATTTGAACATGTTCAA
>JBDNDT010000124.1:0-7389 GCA_046718985.1 Cytophagales bacterium | reverse complement strand
GCCGATATTTTCCCAATAAATTTTTTTGCCTTTTTGCTGAATTTGAAATGCTTTTTTAACTATTTCTCTGATTTCATAACTCAACTCTTTGGCACCCTCGCTCAATAATCTTTGTCTCATGACTGATTTGGTGAAAATGACCGCAAAAATAATCTTTTTTGATGAGATTTCACATTAAAGAATCCTTTGACTTTATCGAACAATCACACCAATGATGAAATGGCTCAACAAAAAAACTAACATTCAGAACATACGAATCAATAAGCCAATGATTTTCCTAGAATTTCTTTTAGGTTTTTCACCAAAAGACTAAAATCCTCAAGTTCATGTGCAGGAAAGTTGGCTATCCTGAAGGTGTTTTTAGACCATCTTCCATATCCATTCCCTACAATAATGCCTTTTGCCAACATTTCATTTTTCAGATGTTCGATTTTTTCTTCCTGAAGTTTCAAAGTCAAAACAGTTGGAGAGCGATAAATCGGGTTCTCTATCAACTGTTCCAATTCCAATTCTTCTAACTGTCTGTTTAACAAGCCATGTTTGTGATAAGTGTTTTTAGAGATTTCTTTGATATGAGGCATTTCATCCAACAATCGCATTAGCACATAAAAATTCAACACATTGGGCGTGTGTGTGGTTTGCCATTTCTGATAATTTTCATATATCTTATACAAACTGTTGTAATGCATTCTTTCACCACTCACCAAACCTTTTTGAATAGCTTTTGGAGAACAAATCAACACTGCCATCCCCGCAGGCATCCCGAAACATTTTTGCAATGAAGCAAACCAAACATCCCCTTTACTGATGTCTAATTCTACCCCTCCCAAAGATGATGTAGCGTCTAAAACCATCAATGACTGCGGGTATTCTTTTTGAAAAGCTTCCACCACACTGTCATTTAACAGATAAGAGTTGGAGGTTTCACAATGCACCATGCAAATGGCCTCTGTGGTGAAACTGATTTCAAACTCTTCAACATCTGGTGCATGATTGATAGAATGTTCAAAACCTTCAGACGCAGAGTCTAAGGCTCTTGCAAAACTTGACCACTTTTCGCCAAAATCACCACTGTATATGTGCGAGCAATGAAACCTGACCAAAGATTGACTCACAATTTCCCAACACTCAGTTGCCGAAGAAACAAAAAACACATAATAATCTTCTGGAACATCCAACTTCTTTTTGAACAGTGTGACTAGTTCTTTATAAATGTCTTGAAAGAAAACACTTCTGTGATTGATTCCCGATATTCCTTTAGCAAAGGCCTCTTGATAAAATCCTGAAACAGAAGGATATACTTTAGAAGGCCCTGGATAAAACGATAACATATTAGTTAAAATTTATGATAACCCAACAATTCTTGACTGCTGTTGAAAAACTTATTCATATATCGCTTCGTCTTGAGCATGGCATGGTGAAACCCATATCCCAAAGCTAAATTGGAAAGCAATGATGCTGAAAACACACATCCTGAACCATGTTTTTCATTCAAGCTTATTTTCTTCGATTTATATTTCAGTCTTTTGACGTCGTTTTTTTCAACAAACACATCTACTGCTTTCTCTTTTTCTTGATGCCCGCCTTTCAGCACTAAATGACAATGCTCAACAATGTTTTTAATTCCAAGTTCAATGTCATTTCCAAACATTTTTTTCAATTCCGGAACATTGGGAGTCACAAGGTTAATATTTTTCAGACATAAACTTAACAATTGTTTATTTTGAGTCTCAGAAGCCCAAAAATCATAACCTGAACTAGAACCCATCACAGGATCCCAAACAATGAACATATCATCTTTGTAGGTTTTCAACTTTTCGAAAATAAACAAGGCCATTTTCAAATCTTTCACTAATCCCACTTTGACAAATTTAATCTCATATTGGTTTAAGAGTGGGTCTAATTGTTTTTCAATCGTTTGGTAACTGATTTCTTCCAACCCTAAGAATTTATTTTCAGTTTGAAAAGTCAAATTAGTGACAATGCCGAAGCCGGTCACTTTGTGGGCTTCAAAAGTTTTAATATCCGCTAACACTCCTGCTCCGCCACTTGGATCAAAACCCGCAATTGATAATAAGTATGGTTTTCCCTTTTTCAATAATTTTTCAACCTAAATTCAATTCCCGCACTTTGAATTTCATCTTTTGAAAGTTTTCGAAAGAGTCGCCAAGATTCCAAATATATCCCAAAACAGCTATCCCATCAAAAGGTAATTCGACCAACATACCCACATTTTCGAGTTCAATTCCTCCCAAGGCAAAAACTTTGGTCTGCATGTTCTTCAATGTACCTAAATCTTTGAATTCTTCTAAACGTCCTGTATAACCTGATTTGCTGATGCTGTCAAAAACAGGACTTAAAAAACAGTAATCGTAGTTCAAGTTCACCATCCTCAGCTCTACGGTGGAGTGTATAGAGGTGCTGACTGTCAATCCTTTTGCTTTTGCAGCTGCAACATAAGTTTTTTCATTCCAAAACCTGGACTTGGTTCTGAAATTAGATGTTAAATGAATCCCTTTTAGCTTGAATTCATCAACTAGATTATGGTGTTGATGAATGACTAATTTATGGTGAAACTCATTCGGAATTTCCTTTATATAATTTCTAACCGCTTCAATTGATGTTTTCGGTTTTCTCACATGAAGGCATTCGAGTCCGTTTTCAAGCATTTTTGTACAAAAAAAAGACTCTTTGTCAATGAATGTTTCAGGAGTAATCACAATCAGTTTCATATTCAAAACTTAAAGTCAGTTTTTGGGCTTGCATTTTTCCCCTCCCAAACATAAAAACCTTCACCGGTTTTGACACCCATTAATTTTGAATCTACCAATTTGACTAATAAATCAGCAGGTTTATATTTTTCACCTAATCTCTCTTCCAAAACCCTCATAATCATCAGACAAACATCTAAACCGATGAAATCTGCCAATTTCAAAGGCCCCATTGGGTGCGACATCCCTAACATCATCACATGGTCAATGCCTGAAACATCTGCAACGCCTTGTTCCAATGCTAAGATGGCTTCATTAATCATTGGCATCAACACCCGATTGGAAACAAAACCGGGAAAATCATTCACCAAAATAGCTCGTTTTCCCAACTTTTCTGCCATTTTGAAGATAGCGTTCAAGACCTCATCACTTGTTTTGGATGTTCTCACAAGCTCAACTAAAGGCATCATTGGAACAGGGTTAAAAAAATGCATTCCTACAAATTGCTCAGGAAAAATGTAAGCCTCCGCTAAAACCTCAATAGGAATTGAAGAAGTGTTAGATGCAACAATCAAACTTTTGATCTTAATTTCAGAAACGGTTTCAAACAACCTTGTCTTTGCAACTTTTTCTTCAAAAATGGCTTCCACTAACAAATCAGCACCTGATAAAGAGTTTATCAAGTCAATATTTGTGCTGATTCTCAAAAGTGAAGCGTTCATTTCTGAATCAGAAAATAAGCCCTTGTTCACTTGTCTTTGAAAATTTTGTTTGATAACCTCGATGCCATTTTCCAAGGCTTTTTCATTCATGTCACACAGAACAACCTCAAAACCATGCTGAGCAAAAGAATGAGCTATACCAACACCCATCGTGCCTGATCCAACAACAACCACTTTTTTAATATCTGTCATCTTGATTGGCTTTATTTAACAAAAGCTCACTTAATAAAATTTGGCAATTCATTTTATCAGATTCTATTTGCTTTTTCAATGCATCAAAGTTTTCAAACTTCTTTTCATCTCTGATTCTTTTCACAGGAATCACCACTAATTTTGAACCATAAATATCTTGGTCAAAATCAAAAATATTCACTTCTATGGAAAAACCCTTGCCCTCAACAGTAGGGTTGAAACCGATGTTCATCATTCCTGAAAACATATTGCCGTTCAGTTTCACTCTCACTGCATAAACCCCCGTGGGTGGCAAAATCTTCAATTGATCAACATTCAAATTTGCAGTAGGAAAACCTATGGTTCTTCCCAAAGCTCTGCCTTTTTCAACAATGCCTGAAAAATTAAAATCCCTACCTAAGTAAAGACTTACGGATTCAAAATCAGCATTGCTTAAAAAACTTCTGATAGCTGTTGAACTTACCACATTTGAATCTACATCATGCCTTGGAATTTCAATCAATTTCAAGCCCCATTTCTCTTTGTGTTGATTGAGAAATTCAAAACCCCCTTCCCTACCCCTTCCAAACCGATGATCATAACCTAAAACTAACACATCAGCATTGCATTTTTTCTTCACCACCTCTTCAATGAACCAAGATGACGATCTTTCTGACATTTCTTCATCAAAGTTAAGCACAACTACCTCATCAATCCCTAAAGAACCCATCACCTCAATTTTTTCATCCAATGTGGTGATGAGTTTCAAGGTATTTTTGGTTTCAGGCCTCAAAACATGTTGTGGATGATCTTTGAAAGTGACTACAACAGAAAGCTTTTCTTGTTTTTTAGCTTCTTCAACCAAAGTTTTCAATATCTTTTGATGCCCTAAATGAACTCCATCAAACATGCCAATGGTCAACACTGAGGTGTTAATCAAAAAATCATCACTTGGGAAAAAACAAACTTTCATTCTTCTTTTGCTGAACTTAATCTATAATTGCTCATCCACCTTTTTGACTCCTGACAAACCATGAATTGCTAAAAAATCAGTCGGTTTCAAAGCTTCGGTAACATCAAAATCTCCAATTTTTGTTCTTCTCAACTCTGAAATATGTGCCAATGTTTTCAATTTCAATGCTATATCTCTTGCCAAAGTTCTCACATAAGTACCTTTTGAACAAATCACTCTAATCAAAATGGAAGGCAAATTAAACTCTAGTAACTCAATTTCATAAACATTTATCAACTTGGCATTCAGCACAGCATTTTCACCGGAACGTGCCAACTCATAAGCCCTTTTCCCATTGACTTTCACAGCAGAAAACAATGGAGGAACTTGCATTTGTTCTCCTAAAAATGACTGCAAAACATTGTTTGTAACTTCACTATTAACATGTTCAAATGGGGCTTCTGCATCAAAATCTGTCTCTAAATCAACAGAAGGCGTGCTTTTTCCTAAAACCATTCTGAAAACATATTCCTTTTGTTGAGCTTGAATAGATTCTATCGTTTTTGTTTTTTTTCCGGTGCACACCACCAACAATCCTGTTGCTAAAGGATCCAAAGTTCCGGCATGTCCTATTTTTTTGACTTTTAATCCAAACTTTAACTTCTTCACCACATCAAAAGAAGTCCAAGTCAAGGGCTTATCAATCAAAATTACTTCACCACCGTCAAAATCCTTTTTTTTTCCCTCCATCAACTTTCATGCATAAAGTACAAAACTGAATCAAAATTACACAATTATGCTAAGAAACAGCAAATCCAAAACAATTGATAATGAGTAAGAAGCTTTGGATGAATTATTGAATTTTAAAAATACAGTGCATCAACATAGTCTTTAGAACATTGTTCAAACAAGAAAATCCTCTCTAAGTCTTCTTGAAAAAAGCGAAACCATAACTTTGTGGAAACAAGGGATTTCAAAAAACTTATCAACATTCCAAATAATTCTCCTTCTCAAAATTTAAACGTCCCTAGTTTATTCAAATGGGATCGGTATGAGCTACTGATTGATGAAATTTAAATCCAACTCTAAATTAAAAAATCAGAAAGCTAATTATAGTCAATGAAACAAATAACATCCGACCCTTTAACAAGGTCGGATATTAATTAATAAACTATCAAGATAACCCACATTTAAATGCGAATCTAAAATAGCAATGATTTTATTTATGCTTGTGATTTTTTGTGATCTTCTAAAAATTTTTGCAATCCACTGTCTGTCAATGGATGTTTCAACAAGCCAGTAATCACTGAAAGTGGACATGTTGCCACATCAGCTCCAATTTCAGCACATTTCACCAAATGTACCACATGCCTGATTGAAGCAGCTAAAATTTCTGTGTCATACATATAGTTGTGATAGATGGTTTTGATTTGTTTAATCAATTCCATTCCATCAAAGCTAATGTCATCGAGTCTTCCAATAAATGGAGAAACGTAAGTTGCACCTGCTTTGGCAGCTAATATTGCTTGACCCGCCGAAAACACTAAAGTGCAATTGGTTCTTATTCCTTGATCATAAAAATAAGAAATGGCTTTCACCCCATCCTTTGTCATGGGCACTTTCACTACAATATTTTCATGCAAAGAAGCCAAATCTTCGCCTTCTTTGACCATTCCGTCGAAGTCTGTGGCAATCACTTCAGCACTCACATCTCCATCTCCTACAATTTCGCAGATTTTAACATAATGGTCAAGAATATTTTTTGCACCTTTGATACCTTCTTTCGCCATCAACGAGGGATTGGTGGTCACTCCGTCAAGCACGCCTAAATCATAGGCTTCTTTGATTTCAGCCAAGTTGGCCGTGTCTATGAAAAATTTCATTGATTGAAATGGTTTTGGGCAAAATTAGTTTATTTTCACAAACTCGACTCTTCTATTTTGCATTTTTTCGATTTCTGAACTTCCATCACCAAATTTTTTAGTCTGTCCATAACCTTTGAAAATCACTCTTTTGGTTGAAATGCCTCTTGACACGATGTAATCATAAACATTGTGAGCTCTCAACTCTGACAGTTTTCTGTTATATAATTCATCTCCATCTTCATCAGAAAAACCTTGAATCTCGATTTTGATATCTTTATGCTCCTTCATCAAAGCTATAAGCTTTTTGAGAACGGGGAAATAAGATGGATTGATTTTTGATATGTTCTTTTCAAAGTAAACATTCCCGAAAATAATATCTTTAGTGATAACAGCAGTGTCTAACTTAGGTTCTACTTTTGTAATTTCAGGTTGAATATTTTTCAATCCGGCTGAAAGTGAGTCTTTATAATAAGGAATCACAAATTGGGTTTCTAAAGATTTTCCCTCATCAAGAAAAACCGGAATCTCCAATTTTGTTAAATAAAGCTTTTGACCTTCTTTTTCAAACTCTACTATATACGTCTTTCTTGATTGCAATAACAAATCTAAACTTGAAGAAGAAAGGCTGGTTTGATTTGAAAACTTACCTAGACTATCATTTTCTACTTTAAACGAAATTTTTACATCAGCATCTAAAATGGGTTTTTGAGAAAGTGAGTCAATCACATTTGCCAATAATTTCACTTTTGCGATTGGAGCAGCCAAATAAATATCTTTTTCACCATAACCACCCTCTCTGTAAGAAGAAAGATAAGCTCTGTTGGTCGCTTCTGAAAGATAAAAATAAACATCATCATCGGGAGTGTTCAATGGGTGACCTAAGTTTTCAGGTTTTCCCCATTTGTTACCCTCCCATGTGCATTTGAAGACATCAAAACCTCCCATACCTTTGTGTCCTCTTGAGCTGA
>JBDNDT010000123.1:0-7398 GCA_046718985.1 Cytophagales bacterium | reverse complement strand
ATCTAGCATATAACAGACAATTGGGTCAAGGACCTTTTGAAAGATTTGTGTTAGGAGGCAGTGGTTTGACCGGCTTCAATTTCTTGCTTGGATATGATTTGATAGGTTTAAGAGGCTATCAAGATAGATTTTTACAAGATGCCAGCCCTAACAATGCTGCTGGTGTCGCTTTCAACAAATATGTTACCGAAATAAGATACCCTATATCTCTTAATCCTATGGCTACATTGTATGTTTTAGGGTTTGCAGAGGCAGGAAATGCAACTGAAACATATTCAGATTTCGATCCATTCAAGCTTTATAGGTCTGCGGGAGTTGGTGCTAGGATATTTATGCCTGCTTTTGGAATGATTGGTGTTGATTATGGCATTGCTTTTGACAATGTTCCGGGAAATTTGAATGCAAGAAATCCATTTACTTTTACAATCGGACAACAAATTCGTTAAATTGCAAGCATGAAATATTTTGGATTCATATTTTGTTGTTTCATCATTGCTTCATCGGCATTTGGTCAAAAGTTCGGATACATAGATTCCGAATTTATTTTAAACAAAATGCCGGAATATAAAAAAGCGGAACAAGATTTGAATAAGTTTTCGCAAAAGTGGCAAACTGAAGTTGAGTCTAAATATAAAGAACTGGATAAATTAAAACAAGATTTGGCGGCGGCTGAGGTTTTGTTGACCGAAGATCTGAGAAAAGAAAGGCTAGACACTATCGCAAAAAGAGAAAAAATTGCAAAAGATTTACAAAATAAATATTTCGGATTTGAAGGAATGATTTATCTGAAGAGAATCGAATTGGTGAAGCCTGTTCAGGAAAAGCTTTTTTTGGCTGTTCAAAAAGTGGCTAGAGCAAAACAATTACAAATTGTGTTTGACAAAGCGTCAGACTTGACCATGATATACACTGACCCAAGGCATGACTACACTGATTTTGTGTTAGAAGAATTAGGTTTAGGCGACAAAGATGACACAGTTGACAACAAAAAAGACAAATAAATTATAAACTAAATAAATAAACGTTCAAAATGAAAACCATAATTTCAACAGCATTATTAATCTTGGCATTGAATTTAAATGCTCAACATAAACACTTGAAACTAGGATACACCAATGTTGAAGACATTGTGGTGTTGATGCCCGAAAGCAAAACAATTGAGTCTGAACTAAAATCATATAAAAATCAATTAGACAATAGTTTGTCACAGAAGATGAAAGAGTTCGAAGAAAAATATACCAATTATCAAAAAGGGGCAAGCATGATGAGTGATGTGATTAGAGCTGACAAAGAAAGAGAACTAAGAAATTTACAAGAAAGCATTGAAGCATTTCAAAAAGATGCTGAAATGTCAATTCAAAGAAAGCAGATAGATTTGCTTGATCCTGTATTGAAAAAGGTGCAAAAAGCAATTGAAGACATTGCTAATGAAAATGGGTTTGATTATATATTCAACACAGAAGGTGGATTTGGATCAAGCATTTTGCTTCACATGCCTAAGCAAGACGATGTCACTAACTTGGTATTGAAAAAACTTAATATCAGTCAAAACCCCACAAACAATCAAAATACAGCACCTACAAACCAAGCACCCAAACCATCAAGCTCAGGAGCTTTGAAACCTAGTAAATAAGATTTAATCATTAATGATTTAAGGATGGCTAGGTCAGTACAAAAAGACCAAGTTTGATACCTGGTCTTTTTGTTTTAATACATGTTAAAACATGATGAGTTTTAATTTTTAAGTATTTAAAATTCGGTAGCTGTGATGGTTAGAATATCAGAAAAGAATATGTTTAATTATTTTGAACATTAAATCAAATTGTTATTAAAAGCAACACATTACTATCAATAATATTAAAATCACCCATTTGTATCATACTATCAAATTATCAAAAGATAAAATTTTTAAATATTTTTGCATTTCATCATAATAGATGAAAAATCAACGTCTATAAACTTGTTTCATGTTTGATGCAAGAAAAAGTTTAGAAAAAACAATATTTTCAACTGATTTTAGATGATTTATTTATGATTTGTGACATGTATCAAATGGATAATCACAGTTCAAACGTAAAAAATATCGTTGATTATCAACAACATAATGAGAATGTAATCTTAAATTTTGAAATAAAAATCACCTTAGTATGTTTGATTCTACGCAATCAGAATTTATTAATAATAATATAACAACCTTTGTCATAAACAAAATGCTTATGCTTTCTAAAAAATTACTTTTGATTTTAGCAGTTGCTCTGATTGTTTTGATAAACATGGTGATGGAAAAAAATCAAAAAAATTATGAAACTATAATTAACTTTGCTCAAAATATTTCAACTGATTTAAATAACGCTTCGTATGACAATGTTCTCGAGAAGTGAAAAACTATAATAGTGGAGTAGTATTACATTTGTAAAAGCATCAGCCTTGTGGTTGGTGCTTTTATTTTTTATATGTTTGAGGTTACTTTATGTAATTTAATGGGATTAATCTATACAAACATTTTTTAAACATGAAAACAACTAAAATACCCACAAAAAAATTATTTATACTATTATTTTTAACTGTTTTTGTTTCAAAATCTCAAACAATATTCAGGAATTTTGCTCCGCCCTTGTCAGTTAATTTAATGACTGATTCAAAACAAATGGGATTATTGCCTTTAGATTTGAATGGAGATGCTGTTCAGGACTTTTCATTTGGTTATGAGAAAAAAAATGATGGGTTTCTAGTGTTATGGATAGAGCCACTTTCAGGCAGCCAACTGATTGTCAGAAACAATAAAAATCTTCAAGGTCAGATAATCTTCAAAGACTTGCCTCTCGGAGATGAAATTTCAAATCTCACTCATGGCGGTGCTGTTTGGAGTGACACTGCAAAGAAAATAGTTTTATTAGATAATTGGTTAAAAACAACAAATTCAAATGGCTTCACATATTTAGGGGTAAGAATAAAATCAGGCATTAATTGGCTGTTTGGCAAAATTGAATTGTCTTTTACAAGTGAAAGGTTGATTGTGAATTCATACTACTTAGAAACCACTGATAATCAACCATTAGTTGATTATCCAGTGATTCAGCATTCGAGTTCAAATTCAAACTCTCATGCGATTAGTTTCCCCTCAACACCTTACCAAATTTCAGTTTCAACATCAACGAATAATCGTTTTTGTGATAAAACAATGACAATCAGTTTAAATCAAATACCTGACAAAGACATTAAAATATTTTTAAATTCAACTGAAAAAGATGGTTCGCCTACAATGGAGTTTTTCGAGAATGGTGTTCAAATTGAAGAACTTACATTTCTTTCAGGAACTAATCAATTGGTAAGAAACATAGCATTTAATAGCTTTAAGTATTTGCACAACCAATCAAGTTGGTCACACACATTTGACTTTAGAGTGATTTATGATGAAAAATTAATTTCTCACACGTTCAATTTAGCGTCATTTATTCCAAATAATTTTCAATTCACTTACAATCAGACATTATCAAAAAACATCAAAGATGTATTGGTTTTTGCTGGTCAACAGTTTGAAAGACGATACTATTTTGAAAACCCGGGAAATGTACCATTCTCAGGTCATGTAGAACTTGATGAAGAATTGGCAAGAGCTTTGGAGGTGAAAGAAGCTAAGATTTGGATAGTGAATGAATCTAAATATGTGAGTGGTCAAGTAATCAAAACTGAAATTTATGAGCAAAACAGTGGACAAAGTGCACAAACAAAACCCAAAAGGTTTAGATATTTTTACAGATTTGACAATTTAAGCTTTAACGGAGCTTTTGAGTTTATCCAACTACTTTCGGCAAAAACATGTGACGCACCCGACATGAGCTATTCGGTTTCGAACATAACAGCACTATATTCATGTTCACCAAACGGTCAAGCTCTCAACAACATCACCAATCAAGTCATACAATCCAATTTAGTTTTCAGAAAGGTGGATCCGAATATAAATATAACGATATCCTCAGATAGCGAATATAAAGGTTGTTTTGATTGCGATATTAGAAATTATACACTTGAACTTAGTAACAAACCTAAAAATGTGACTGATTCAGTTGGTATAGGGTACATTTCACCATTAGTTTTTTATGGTTTTAACGGTAATGCACCTTTAGGTGAAGGTAAATATTCTTACACATGGAGTGGTGAATTAAGAACAACAGTTGTTCCGGTTAAATCTTTAAAATTAACAATTCATCCTTCATATTATGAATTACTAGATTTAGACTCAGATACTTCTGGTTTGAAAGATGGTATAGTGATTTTAAAAAGAGTGAAAGGACGTGAAATAAAAAAGCATTTTACAACTCAATCAAACTATTGCATTGAAGATGATGAGTATTATGTTGAGTTTGTTGAATTTAAGTTTAAAAGAGATTTCCCTATATACCAAACCGAATGGTTTGCCAAAATAAGTTACACTTCAATTCAACTTTGTCCAATAAAAATGAATTCAGTAGGTTTTAGCGGAAATGGGTTAACTGTTAATATAAACTCATTAAGTGGGAATTCTTCATATACTAATCCTAAAACAACTAATACTTTTTGGGATGGTTGTTTTGATGTGCATAAATCTTCAATTACACTGTATTCAGCAATTAGCCCTTCTGAGAATGTTGAATTTAGAAATCTCGCCATTGAATACAAGTATGGAGCGTCTGAATTAACTGCATGCTCAAGCGACAGAAGTGATTGTAGTTATGAGAAATTATTTCAACCCTTAAATACTAATAGAGATTACACAGAAGATTATATTTATGGTTTGGGAGGAGAGTTTAACAGCAGATATAGAAATTTGCCAAACGTTGAAGTATATTCAAATTTAATCATTGAACTTGAAACAAAGCACAACATAATCCCTGCACCTATAAACAATCAATTAGATGGAAATTTATTCTTGGCTACAACAGGATTAAGGCTGAATCCGGATGAAATAGTAGTTGTTAAAAATGTACTGGGAAATAAAAAAATTAAATATAGGTTTAATATTTTATCAAGTGCAGTTAAATTAAATCCATTCTTTTTAAACAATGGACGTTTTGACATCAATCTTTTCTTTCAAAAATTAAATTTATATTTTAGTCTATCCGCCACTTGTGATGAACCTTTTATAGAAAGCAATCAATCAGAATATTCTATCAACTTCTTCGTATCTGTTTCAGGAACTGATTGTAATGCTTGCGATTTTCCTATTGGGAAGGTTAAAAGTTTGTTATTTGTCAATTGTCCCGGATGCGTCAATTTAGGTTTAGAAACCAACTTTTTTGAACTGGAAAGAATTAGAGATAACACTTCCTTGTTTGATTACGATAATGATGGTTTACCGGATGATGAAAATTTAGACAATGGTCTTCCAAACAAAGGAATACTTTTGAATAGAGCTGTAACAGGTGATTACATAAAAGCAAACACCTCAACAAGCTTTTGGGATGGCACAAAAATAACTAACCAACAACTAATTGATTCGGCAGGTGGTGTTGATTTTTTAAAATACTTATATAGAGTTGATATTTTTGGAAAAGATTTAATTGATGGAATTGAAATTGATTATCAATCTTTAAGGTTAACCATCAAACGTAATAACATTGTATTTGATTTAGGAAATTTAGATGGCAAAATTCAAGCTAATATATTGAAAGATAATGGTTATGTTCTTTTTCAAATTTCTGGTGAAGATATAAAAAACTTTATGTCATTAAACTATCCAATAATTTTCTTACCTGCAAATCGAGCATTTTTACCCGGTGATATTTATGATATAGAATGTAAATATCTATTAAAGGGTGGTTATGCCTTTCGTTCAAAAGAATACAAAGATTTTATGAATCTCAGTGAATCCCCTGAACTGTTTATCAAACATGTAGAAGCCGTTGTTACTTCTGTGTTTTTAGGAAGAGATAGAAAATGCACAACAGGTTGTAAAAATGTAGATTCAGATTTGGCAGATCAAAAAACTATAACTCAGTTATTGAGTGATAGCACTTTAAGATACTTATGCACTTCAAATAGTAGATCTTTTACATTTTATGATTATTCCATTGTTTTTACCCAATCTGACGGCATTCAATCATTTATTTATAATCCAATATATCACAAAGATCAGCCGTGTGAGATAGCACCAAATTTGATACTAACTTCGTTCACCGGTCAATCTAGTCTCAGGCATTTCTATAACATGCCGAAAGTTGTCTTTCCTCATGAATATAGACCTATCAGGATACCCAAAGACATTTTATTAGAAATTCCTAAGGGATATGTAATTAATGAGAAGTTTCCTGGTGAAATTGTCAATTTTCCTATTTCACAATTTGATTTAAATGCATTTGAAAAACAAAATTTAATACTAGGTCAAAATTGTGAATTGATACATTTAAATGGCAAGAAATATTTGAAAATCAATCCAATTTTTGACCCTCAAAAGACTCGACTTGATAAGTTTGATAATTTTGGTTACACTTCAGGGTTAATGAGACCTAATGATGTAAATTATTTCTTTATTCGTCCTCATTTTGTTCCTGAAAAAAATTGTGAACAATCTAAATATTTTGCTTATAGAACAAATTTATTTGTAAGTAATGATTATGTATTAACTGAATTGAACAATATTTTAAGGCTTCTAAACAAAAATCCTACAGCTGACTTTAGCAATACAAGTTTTGGAGAACCAATTCGAGCAAAACTTGTGGATATTAGAAATATGTTAAAAAGTAAGGATTTTCCAATTTCGGTACCTGATACAATTGAAATCAATGATGATTTCTTAAAAAAATACTCTTCCATGATAGCATTAATTGAAAGGAACTCAAACAGTTTGCAGATAAGTGGACTAAACCAATTTGTTAATAAATTAAATGAAAAAGTTTCATTTCAGATTAATTATGAAAAAGATATAGAAAACGTACTTATGTCCTTTAATACAACCGGCATAACTATCAATTCACTAAAAATTAATGGTCATTCTAATCTTCATTCCGTTAACTCAAATGGAATTGTCCTAATACCCAGACTCTCCCGAGGCACTCATGTTCTTGAGTTTGAAATTACTTTGAACCAATGTGAACTTGGTGATTTAAAAATTTTGATTGGATATAATTGTGATGACAATTTCAACAATCTCAGTGTAGATAACTTTATTTATAATATCTGTTTTCCGGAAGAGAATGCAATTGGAATAGAAATTGCGCAAGCTGATTATAATTTTCATTCTATTCCAAACGTTGTTCAATGTGACAATCAGGGTAATTTCTTCACTTTGACTAACAAAATTATTGTTAATCAAGGTTCATTAAATTCTAATATCATTAGATTACCAAAGCAAGAGGGTATGCTCTACATTCAAAATTCATCATTTGTGACTATTAATGGGCAAAATTATAGTGTTGCAGA
>JBDNDT010000122.1:0-7403 GCA_046718985.1 Cytophagales bacterium | reverse complement strand
CCAAAAAATTGAACAGAAACAAGAATACCTACCCTAAAGAGAAGAAGACATTAGAGGATATTTAATTTATTAAGTCATGTTCTGAATAATAAGCTTTTTCTGAAGTATTTTCTAAGGGAAGCCTAATCCTAAATGTTGATAAACGTATATGTGAACAGAAATAAACAACACAATTGCGATTAACCATTTGATTTTCAGCGGTAACTCACTAAATTCAAATTTGATTTTTTCTAAGATTGATATTGTGTTTGTTCTTACAATTGAGTATGTTTTTGGTAAATTCATTTTTCATTTGTCTGAATTTTGACAAAATTTTAAAATTAGCTTATTTTTATTTAGTATTTTCCAATTCAATATGCATTGTTTAAAACTTGATTATTTTGCATTGAAAGAAGTTGACGGGTGATTGATTTTAGTTAAACTTTTGCAATATAGCCAATTGAAAAACGTTTGTTCAAGAAAAAACATGAGTTTCAGAAATTGTTTTAAGTACGTTCACTTATTTGGATTTTTGTTTCTGAATTGCAGACCAAATGTAAACAATCAATGTTTGTTCAATAACATTCCTGTGGTTTTCAAAGACATAAACCTAAACTTGATTCAATATAGTGACTTGACTTTTGAAAGAAGTTTTATTTATGAACCGGGTGGTATTTCAGGTTTGGTTATTTATAGGGAAACCGGGAATATTTATCGAGTTTTTGACAGGGCAAGTCCTATTTCACCTAACAATCCTAATGCTAGGTTATATGTGGATGCTAGTCGTCAGTTTTTGAGAGACAGTGTAAATAATGCACAATATGATTTTGAAGGTAATGTTGTATTCGGTTCTAAAAACTGCCCTCTCTTGAGGTATAATGCAATTTATGTACCACCATTTTTGAGTATTAGAAATTTTTAGAAAACAAATTTTAATTCTGTTTTTGGGATAAAAATAATTTCAATATCTCCAACGATTTGCCAAATACACCAAAGAAAGCATCACAGGCACTTCAATCAACACACCCACAACTGTTGCTAATGAAGCACCTGAATTGAGACCGAAAAGTGAAATAGCTACTGCAACAGCCAATTCAAAAAAATTACTTGCTCCAATCATCGCTGCAGGGGCACAAATCGGATGGCTGAGTTTTAATTTTCTTCCTGCAAACCATGAAACGAAGAATATGAAATAAGTTTGAATCGTCAGCGGAATTGCAATTAAAAAGATTGCAATTGGTTTTTTTATAATTTCTTCACCCTGAAAAGCAAACAACAAAACCAATGTGGTTAATAATGCAACAATCGAAACAGGTTTCAACTTGTTTAAAAACACTTCTTTGAACCATTGCTCACCCTTTTGCTTTATTAACAACTTGTTACTTAAATACCCTGCAATCAAGGGAACTAAGACATACAAAATGACTGAAAAAATCAATGTATCAAAAGGTATGCTGATGTTGCTGACACCGAGCAAAAACTTAACAATCGGAACAAAAGCCACCAAGAGAACCAAATCATTGATTGAAACTTGAACTAAAGTGTAATTTGCGTCTCCTTTTGTGAGGTAAGACCATACAAAAACCATAGCCGTGCAGGGTGCTGCTCCTAACAAAATGGCTCCTGCAACATATTCTTTAGCTTGTTCTGGTGTGAGATAAGCTTTGAATACATAGTCAAAAAAGATCCAAGCAAAAAAAGCCATAGTGAATGGTTTGATTAGCCAATTCACTATCAGGGTCAATGCCAAGCCTTTAGTATTTTTGAAGACGTCTTTAATGGAATCAAAATTGATTTGAACCATCATTGGATAAATCATCAACCAAACTAAAATGGCGATTGGTAAATTCACCTTAGCCAACTCTATTTTGCTTATAAACAAAATTGAATCTCCTAAAATTTGACCCAATGCAATGCCTACGACGATGCACAAAGCGACCCATATACTTAAATATTTTTCAAAAAGTCCCATATCATTTATATTAACAACAACCGCTGTTTGGATTGCATTTTGTTTCTTTCAACTTAAAGTTTATTATTCCTTGGTTATTTTCAGTCGCTTTTGGCACATCACAAATTCCTTTTGCCAAACAATCTGTCTGCAATGAAGTCAATTTAAAATAATCTTTGTCACTTGAAAGACCAAACAGACCAATTGTACTTGGTAGTTGGAGTTCGATTTCAACATCCAGTTCATAATCATTCAACCTGAAATCATATTTTTCGATTATTCCGACTAGTTTTTGAGGACTAAGTCGGTGGTCATAATCATCTGCCAACCAAAATTGGAAATAAACTTTGTCTTCTGTTCTTGAAGTGCCACCACAATCCAAAAAGCGTTTTGACTTTATGCCTACTTCAGTGATATGAAAATGCCTAGGTATGAGCTCATCTTTTTCATCAATAAAATTGAGTTCATTTAAGCTTTTTAGATGTTCGAGCAATTCGGAGAGTTTCATATCGCAATATTACGATGATTAAGTGAAAGCTCAAAGAAAAAATCGAAATTGAGGAAATTGGTTAAATGAAAGAAGTTGAAATCAATCCTTTTTTTAATTGGGGCTATTCATTTTGAATATTTCACCAGTTTGCTACAGTTTTGTTAAACAAATCAGTTACTATTAAATCAAAAATTTGATCTGTCAGGTCACTTTCAACTTGAGCCAAATTTTGGTTAGGAGGGAAATCCCTAAACTGTGTGAACATTTGATCTTTAAAATTGTGAGTATCGTCTTTGTTGTTTTCGTATGTGACTTTCACACCAATTGTCAACCTGTTTTGTGCTGCTACATTGTTTGCGGCAAAAGCTGCCGGTGTGACTACGTATGAAACTATTACTGCGTCAATCAACAAATCTCCATTTGATTTCACCAATTTAAGATTAGTGTTCTGCAAAAAATAATTTCTTGTTCTTTCTGAAAACCTTATGCTTAAAAAAGCAGGACCTCCGGATTCATCAATCACGGTAGGAATCTCAATTGTTTTCACATCAGGTGAAATGGATGCACCTGTGAAAGAATAACATCCGTTGAGCAACAGTGAACAAGCAAAACCCAAAAAAAATCTTAAAAATTTCATTTTTTAATTTTATTCCATGCCCAACAATACAAAGGAACCCCAGAATGCAGGATGTTTGAACTTTTGAGCTACTTTTTGTCTGGCTTTTTCGAAAGCTTGGTGTTTGTTGCCACTTTCCAGCCAATTTTCATAAAAAGTTTTCATCAATAGCTTAGTAGCTTCGTCATCCACTTTGAATAAACTCATCACCAATGCATCTGCTCCGGCAACAAGAAAAGCCCTTTGCAAACCGAAAACACCTTCACCCACTTGAACTTCTCCTAGACCTGTTTCGCAAGCACTCATCAACACCACCTCTGTGTTGTCAAGGTTCAAATTCATGGCTTCATAGGCAGTGAGAATACCTGCACCCGATGGAGTTCCTGGAAGAGATTCAGTATTGTCTCCTGCTCCTTTGAACATCAAACCTGATCTCAAAAGTGGGTCTTTTGCTGTTTCAACACCACTAAGTTCAATGTAATCAATATCTTCTTTGAAGAATCCATGCGTTGCAATGTGGATAACCCTATGTTTTTGGGTTTCTTTAAGCACATCTTTTGATGCACTTTTACCCATCAAAAGTTCAGGTGACCATCCTTTTGTTTTTAAGAGGTTGCTTATTTCTTTTGCTTCGTCTTCTGCTCCTTTCAATGGAACGACCATTGGTGTTTTGGGAGATTTTGTATAAAATTCAGGGTTTGCAATCAACAAAACATCTTTGTTTTGATAAGAGCTAGAGGCAGTAAATGTGACAATATCTCTTGTTGAGGATATCTGGACAAAATCATAATAATTGATGATGGGTGTTTGTGTTGAATCCAAAAGTGATTCAACATTCAATTGGTTGAATGAACCATCAGATGAAAGATAAATTTTTGAGTTTTGTGGGATTTTGTCGGCAATTGGCTTCCAGAAATATTTGTAAGATAACTTGTCATCAGACTTTTGCTTCATTGTGTTCCTATAATATTTGATGTAACGTCCATCCAGCACTTTTCCGCTGTTGATCACCACGAGTTCAGGATTGTCTTTTGTTTTGTTATGTACTATCAAGGCAACATAAGTGCTTGAATCGGTGAAGTCTTTTTCAAAATGTCTTATTTTGGTGATTTCAACGGCATATTCGCCGTCTTTTAATTTTTCTTTCACTTGTTGCCATGTCACGGCTTTTTCCTTAACTGATTTTTTGAAGTCTTCAGAAAGTTCAGACAATTTTTTCTCTAAATTTTCAGCATCAGTCTCCAAAATTTCAATTTCTTGTGCATTCTCATTTGTGGCACTTGCCAATAGTTCTGTAAGTTTCTCTCTCTTTTCAACCCAATTTTCATAGGTTTTAATCAATTCATCGTTGTTGCTTGTTAAAATTCTTTGCCTAACTTTTTGCGAATTGCTTAACAAAATGCCCTTTGTTTGCAAAATGTTGTTATAAAGTTTAGAAATCATCTTTGGGTTTTGCTTCATTTGTTGCAATGCGGCAGAGTTGAAAAACTCCAAATCAGGTTTAATTAATGACCAATATTTATTTTTTTCTCTGGCGCTCAAAGTCTTGAAATATGTGTTGGTGAATTTTAAATAGTTGTCCACACAAGATTCCATCAATTTCATTGATTGATCGTATTGTTTTTCTGCATAAAGGATTTGGGCTAATTTTCCGGTTGCTCTCACATAACCCGGATGTTTAGTGTTGAAAACACTTGCATAAGTTTTTTGGGCTTTTCTGAAACTTCTTTCAGACTCTTTGAGCTTCTCTAGTTTCTTTTGTGTTTCACCTTTAATCATTAAAGCTTCAGCTTCTTCGGGGCTTTCATTTCCATAAACCTTTTCAATTGTATTGATTGCTGTGCCAATCAATGTGTCTGCTTGAAGAAAGTTATTGCTGGATTTGATGTATAACAAAGCTTTGGTTTTGAGAATTTCAGCATACATAGGGTGTTCGACACCAATAATTTCAACTGTTTTTTCACCTAATGATGTAACTTCAGGAATGAATTTTTCTAGTTCTTTTGGGTTTTCTGATTTTTCAATTTGTATTTTAATCAAATCAAGAGAGGCTTCGATGGTTTCTAAATGGTTTTCTGACAACACTTTCTTTTTGATTTCTAAATTAGTAATTGCTTTTTCCAATGCTTTGTCATAATCACCCAATGACAAATATAGTTTTTCGAAGAATTTGGCATTCTCAGAATAAGCTAAAGAATTCTTTCCGAAAATTCTCTCAATCAAGCCGGCAGATTGAACAAGCATTTTTTCAGCTTCAGGATACCTGCCTAATGTGGTGTATAGATAACCAAACAGGTTCAAAGTAGGAATCATAGCTCTAGATTCTTTTCCGGCTTTAGCTTCTTTTTCAGCAAGTGTCTTTATTAAAAGTTTTTCAGCTGCTGAATACCTGCCTGTTTTAATCATGATATTGGCCATTTCATCTTTAGACTTAGCAACATCAGGGTCTTTGCGATATTTTGCTTTTGCCGATAATTTCTTAGAAATTTTGATGGCATCTCTTGCTTTGGCGAATTGTCCAAGTGTTTCATAAAGTTTAGCTAACAACTCATAAGCATTGGCTTTTTCAGCATTTTTTTCGCCGGGAATGCTTTTTACCAGTTTAACAGCTCTTTCCAAGGTGAGTTGCGCATCTTTATATTTGCCCATTTTCAACTCAACCTCTGCTCTTTTTTGCAAGAATGTCAAGAAGTATAAATCTTTTTCTCCCTTGTTTTTTGCCACAGCTTCCAATCCTTTGTTCACAAACATAAGTGATGAATCGAACTTGTCGGTCAAAAAGTAAAACTCAGCCAGTTGCGAGAAATATTCAAGGTTGGAAACATTGTTTTGATTTAGATTTGGCGCAATTACCTTGAAATAGCCATTCTTATAAACTTCTTTTGCAAAATTGAAATCACTGTAAATATTTTGTCGGATTCTCGCTTTTGACATTTCAAGATCTTGAAAAACAGGACTTTCTTTTCCATACCTACTTTCAATCTTGGATGTTAATTGGTTTAGGGTATCTAATAATTCCTCGTTATGCCCCAACCCTAACATCACTTTTTCTCTCAATTTAGCAGCGTTAATGAGTTCTTTTGATTTGGGCATTTTTATTGCCTCATTCCAGTTTTTGTTCAAACTTGCATTTGCTTTGTTGTAACGATATTGAAAAACATATCTTTCGGCTATAAAAAGTTTAGTTTGCAAGCGATAAACACTGCTTTCAGGGAATTTTCTCACACATTTCTCATAATCTTTTACTGCTCTGGCAAACTTTAAACTTTTCTCCTCTTCCATGAAAATCAGCGGTGCTATTTTTCTTAATTCCAATTGAGTCATTTCACTTTTCTTGCCATATTTCCAAGGCAAATTCTTTAATCCTTTTCTAGTTTCTTTCACTGAATTCTTATATTGACCCAGATAATATTGTGCTTTTGCTGAAACCAAGTGATTTTGATTTTTTGCCAGTTTTGAGAATTTACTTTGATTTTTTATCCATAATTTGTTTTCTGTTGCCAGCTTTTCTGCTTCATAATAATCTCCTGCTTGGAGTTGAACTTGAGCTTTTGAGGTTAAAAATTCTGCTTTCAAGTTTAAAAGTTCTTTCTTCGATTTCTTGTCAGTTGTTTCACTGATTTTTGAATCTAATATTGACAAAAGTTTACCGGCTTCGTTCACTGATTCATTGGCTTTCAAAATCATTTTTGCATCTGCAAATGCTTTGGTTCTGATGACAAATGCTTTTAGTTTCACCAATTCTTTTGATTTTGAATCATTGACCACTGCATCAGTGAGAGAAATAGCTTTCTGATATTCACCTGCGACACTATAAGCATCGGCTAATTTAGTTCTCAAAAGAAAACTCTGAGGTTTGATTGAATCTTGAAGATTTTCTAATATTTCAGAGCTTTGCTTGATTTTGTCATCAACTTCTTGGTATTCAGAGAGATGATATTGGGTCTTGATATATTGTGCATAAGCCAACAACAAAAGTCTTTGATATTGGTCCGGACTTTTTTCAAGAACGGTCAAAGCTTTAACCACATTTTCTTTGGCTTTTTTATAATTTCCTTTAGCTATCAGTTCTTCGTTTGCAGTTAATTTTTTTTCCCAACTTTGGGAATTAGCTATAAGTGTTCCGAAAAAGAAGGTAAAAAATATAATCCTCTTCATGTTCAAAAATTTTAAAGTGTTTTAAAAACGAAATAAGCTAATAATGCCCAAGCAATCAAAAACATAACTCCGCCAAATGGGGTAACAGCACCCCATTTTCCAACATTGCTTGCACACAAAATGTATAAAGAACCTGAAAATACAACAATACCTGCTGAAAACATCCATCCTGAAATTTCAAGAACTTTGTTGCCTTCAAATTTAAAAAG
>JBDNDT010000121.1:0-7426 GCA_046718985.1 Cytophagales bacterium | reverse complement strand
TCACTAAAATGGGTGAACTTTTGCTCACTCACAAAGATTTATTGTTGCAAATGGATGAGCTTAGGAAGAAAGTGGGGAGGTAAGATAATAAAATAGAAGTCATTTATAATTACTTAAAACAATTTGTTCAACAAGAACCTAGAGAGGCAATAGGTTACAAAATCTCAAAATAGAGTAATTGAATTTCAGATGTGCTTAATAAATTTAGCTTAACATCACCCTACCCAAAAAAAAGCATTTTTCAATTTGTTATTTTTCTGAACAACCAATTAAGATTATCACTCAATCGAATCGAATAAGCAAGTGACTTATATCATTTATCTTTAAAGATAATTTTATAACTTTGCACCTCATTTCAAAACACTAAGATTGAAACTTAGCGAGTTATGGGAAATTATCAAGTATTACTTTACTATTGCTACACTCATATTGAAGATCCTGAACAATATAGAGATCAGCATCATGCCTTGTGTCTTGAATTGGGCATTTTAGGAAGAATAATCATTGCTCAGGAAGGTTTAAATGGTACAGTTTCAGGAACAGTCGAAGCCTGTCAAAAGTATATGGAAACTGTGAAAAGTGACCCAAGATTTGCAGATACTGACTTCAAGATAGATCATTTTCCTAGACACACATTTCAAAAATTGCATGTGAGGGTGAAACCGGAGATTGTTCATTCAGGACTCACACATATTCATCCTAAAATGAAAACAGGCAAACACTTGTCTCCTGTTGAATTCAAAAAAATGAAAGACAGGGAAGACGTTGTGATTTTGGATGTGAGGTCAAATTATGAACACAAACTTGGAAAATTCAAAAATGCCATAACTTTGGATATGGAAAACTTTAGGGAGTTTCCAGAAAGAGTGAAAGAGTTGGAGCATTTGAAAGACAAAAAAATATTGACTTACTGCACAGGAGGTATCAAATGTGAAAAAGCAAGTGCTTTTTTATTAGAGCAAGGCTTTGGGGATGTTTATCAATTGCATGGCGGAATCATCAAATATGGAATTGAAGCAGATGGAGAAGATTTCGAAGGGAAATGCTATGTTTTTGACAACAGGGTGGCAATTGATGTGAATCATGTGAATCCTGTTGTGATATCAAGCTGTTATATTTGTGGCACAAAATCAGACAGAATGGTCAATTGTGCAAATCCTGAATGTAACATTCATGTGCCTATTTGTGAAAAATGCGGTGAAGAATATGAAGGAGCCTGTTCAATTTCTTGCAAAACAAACCCTTTGAAAAGGGATTACGACGGAACAGGCTATTATCAAACTGAAATGAACGGATATAATCCTTATATAGGTTTTGCCAGAAACAAAAAGAAACCGAATGGTGAATTTAAAATGGCTTAAATGAACAACTCAATTACAATGAATAACTTAGCCCAAGAAGTTGCTAAAGGGCTGTTAACCGTAGGTGCTGTAAAACTCAGCCCTAAAGAACCTTTCACATGGGCATCTGGTTGGAAATCACCCATTTACTGTGATAACAGGGTCACACTTTCTTATCCTGAATTGAGAACATTAATTAAGAATGGTTTGGTTTCATTGTTTGAAACTCAATTTAAGCATTTGGGTGCTACTGCAATTGCAGGAGTAGCGACAGCCGGAATTCCTCAAGGAGCTTTGCTTGCAGAAGCTTTAGACTTGCCATTTGGTTACGTTAGACCAAAACCAAAAGAACACGGCACAGGAAGTCTAATTGAAGGAAGATTCGACAAAAAAGATAAAATTGTGTTGGTTGAAGATTTGATTTCCACAGGATTAAGTTCTTTGAAAGCTGCTCAAGCTTTGAGAAACGAGGGTTATGAACCAATTGGAATGTTAGCTATTTTTTCATATGGTTTTGAGATAGCTTCACAAAATTTCTTGAATGCCAATTTACCCTTGCATTATCTATCAGATTATCATCACCTGATTGAAGTGGCTGTTTCAACCGGAATTGTAGATTCAGGGAGTTTAGAACTTTTGAAGAACTGGAGAGAAAATCCTGATAATTGGGGTTGATTTTTTTGGGATGTTCCAGTTTTCAAGGAATGAAACATTAAATTAAATAAAAACTGAGAGTTTTTATTTAATGCTCAAATTCGTGGCTTCTTGGGTAATTTCAGCTTTTTTACTCTCTTTTTCCGCCTTCTTTCTATCAACCTCATCTTGGAATCTTTTGGCTTGGAGATTTAAAATTTCCACTACCAAAGCAAATCCCATTGCGACATAAACATAGCTTTTGTGAATTTCGATATGAATTGATTCGATTATTAATAAGAAACCAATAAGAACCAAGAAAGCTAAAGCCAACATTCTAACAGTAGGTTGCCTGTTAACGAAATCACTGATTACACCAGAGAAGGCCAACATTATACCTACTGAAATAATTACAGCAGATATCATAATAGGCAATTGTCTAGACATGCCAATGGCAGTCAATATAGAGTCGAAAGAAAACACAATGTCAAGCAAAATGATTTGCAAAATTGCCGAAGGCACGCTTAATGTTTTAGACTCCACTTCATCAGTGTGTACTTCATCTTCAAAATGGAATCTCTCCATAATCTCAGATATACTTTTGAAAACAAGAAAAATTCCACCTGCCAAAAGAATAATATCTCTTCCTGAAAGACCAAATCCGCCAAACTCTATAAGCGGTTTTTGCAAACTTATTATCCAAGTGATACCGAACAAGAGAGCAACTCTGAACAAAAGTGCTAAACTCAGTCCAATTGATCTCGCTTTGTTTTGATGCTCTTTAGGCAATTTGCCTGTTAAAATTGATATAAATATCACGTTATCAATCCCGAGAACAATCTCCATAATGGTTAGTGTGAGCAGACTAATCAGGCCTTCAATGGTCAATAATTTATCCATACTACAGTTTTCTCGGAGATTTTGGGGTAATTAACAATAGGTTGTTTAACATAATTATCTTAACACAAATACAAATATAGCATGTAAGATTAAGATAGCAATAGCAATAAAAACTTTTTGTGTGATTGTTTAGTATCAAACAAGATTTAGTTTTGGTTTCTGCAAAGTATGTTAATTAAAAAATCATTTTCTACTATATTTGCCACCTAAATTTGAAAAAAGTGAGTAAGAAGACATTTTTGAAAATTAAGTCAGGGATAGTACCAATTCCTGTTGATAATATTGATACTGATCAAATTATTCCGGCAAGATTCTTAAAAGCAACCACAAGAGAAGGTTTTGGCGAAAACTTATTTTGCGATTGGAAAAAAAATCAAGACGGCAGTCTAAAATCTGATTTTCCTTTAAATGATGCAAGATTCAAGGGAAATCGTATTTTGGTTGCAGGTAATAATTTTGGATGTGGTTCATCAAGAGAACATGCAGCTTGGTCAATCGTTGATTATGGTTTTGATGTGGTGGTATCTTCTTTTTTTGCTGATATTTTTAAAAATAATGCATTGAATAATGGTTTATTACCCGTTCAAGTTAGTCCAGAGTTTTTGAATGGTATATTTGTATCAGTTAATAAAGACGAAAAGACCCAATTGGAAATAGATTTAGAGTCTCAAGAAATTCGTAACACAGCTAATGGAGAGACTGAAAAATTCGAAATCAATCCCTATAAAAAAATGTGTTTGATGAAAGGCTTTGATGACATAGACTATCTATTAAGTTTAAGAAACAAGGTAGAAGAATATGAGACCTCAAGACCATTCAATTTCTAATTGAATACTTTGTTTAAGACAGATAAATTCTTAATTTTGCGACCCGTTTGTTTGCGTAGCTCAACTGGATAGAGCATCTGACTACGGATCAGAAGGTTTGGGGTTCGAATCCCTACGCGAACACATTAAAAATGATTAGGCTACAGAAATGTGGTCTTTTTTATTTTAGACATTTTAACATTTATTTTCAATTTCCGGAAAAATTAATGTTTGCAGGTTAATTATTTGATTGGTTTAATCTCATTATCAAAAACTACAATTAAAGAACTTGGTAGTTTTCGTTGAAATGTTTATGACTTAAAGAGTCAATCTTCACGTTGAATATCCCAAAGCAAATTCGAATTCAATCTTGATTCAGATATTTTTTAAGAAACACCTTTTGAACTAGTTTATCAAAGATTCTGTTTAGGCTTTAAAGATTTTTATGAGTAATTTCCATTTGGTCTCCAGCATTTTGAAAGGAAAATGTCCTAAATGCAGAAAAGGTAAAGTTTTTAAAAATTCGGCTTTTAGTTTTTCATTTTTGAGTGTAAACAAACATTGTGAGGTTTGTGGTGCAGATTTAGAACCGGAAACAGGGTTTTATTATGGTGCAATGTATTTCAATTATGCCATTCAAGTGGCTTTGATGATAGCCGTTTTGGTTGCAATCAACGTTATATTCGGAATTTCACCTTATTATTATTACATAATTGCCACCACAACAATAGTAATTTTCTGTGCTCCTCTCACCGGACGTTTGTCTAGGTTGTTGATGCTTTATATATTTGGCGGTCACAAATATTCTGAAAAGGAAAACAAAGAATTGGTATGAAAAAAAGAACCTATTTATTCAGTTTTATTCTGCTTCTCAACATCACCGTTTTTGCACAAAAACCTGATGACATCTGCAAGACTTGGTTAACAGGCAAAAAAGAAGCCAAAATCAAAATTGAAAAAGGTATTGATGGGAAGTATAATGGAAAAATTGTATGGCTAAAAACTCCTAACAATCCTGATGGAACACCAAAAGTGGATAAAGAAAATCCTGATAAGGAAAAAAGAAAAAACCCTATAATGGGTTTGCCATTGTTAAAAGGCTTTGAATATAAAAGTGGAAATGTTTGGGAAAATGGCACAATTTATGACCCTGAATCAGGAAAAACTTACAGTTGTGTTATAAAGTTAACAAGCGAAGGGAATTTGGATGTGAGGGGGTATGTGGGATTTTCTTGGATTGGCAGGACTGATACATGGACGGCAAGCAGCGAATAATGAAATTATATACAATAACAATTTGTTGGTGTAACATAAAAAAAATCATACTTTTGCCTTTTATCGAATTGAAAAAGAACTGAATGGCGCAAAAAATCAAAAAAAATAAAGACAGCAGTGAAGAATTGGCAATGGCTGTCATTGCCGGAATGCAAGAGAAGAAAGCGCAAAAAATTAAACTACTCAATTTAAAAAACGTCAAAAATGCAATTGCTGATTATTTCGTAATTGCCGAAGCAAGTAGTGACACTCAGATTGAAGCAGTTGCAGACTCTGTGGAAGAGTTGGTATCAAAAAATTTGGCACAAATGCCATGGCAAAGAGAAGGTTGGGGCAAAAAAGATTGGATTTTATTAGACTATCTTGATGTAGTTGTACACATTTTCAAACCCGAAAAAAGATATTTCTACGGTCTTGAAGAATTGTGGGGAGACGCCGAAATCACAGAAATAAACGATTGAATAAACCTAAATCCAAACGATTGACTCAAAACAGTTGTTATATTCACAGAATCATCAAAAAATAAAAGATGTCTCAAGAACAAAACAAAACAAAACAAGGCAAAGAAGACAAAAAACTTCCAAATTTGTTACCTAAAAATGCCCCAAAAGGGAATAATTACCATATTTGGTTAATTTTATCATTGTTAGTGATGATTTTTGGTATCACCTTCTTCAACAAAGGAGCTCTGACTGAAATCTCGCAAAGAGAGTTTGAAGACATGGTGCTTTCACATGATATAAAAAATGTGGTGATAGTTGGCCGAAAAGATGCAGAAATCACTCTCAAAGAAGAAGCATTAGATAATCAAAAGTACAAATCTAAGCTCGAAAACAAGGGGCCATTTCCATCAAGACAAGGCCCACATTTCATGTTGACCATAGGTTCGGTTGACTATTTTCTGGAAAGAATTGATAAAGTGCAATCTAAGTTTAATGACAATCAGAAGATTGATGTCAAATTTGATGATAACAGATATACTTTCTACACCTTTTTAGCCAATTGGGGTGTCTTGATTGTGTTAGGTGTGCTATTTTATTTGATGATGAGAAGAATGAGTTTTGGAGGGCCCGGGGGTCAAATCTTCAATATTGGAAGGTCAAAAGCAGCTCTTTTTGATCAGGAAAACAAAGTAAAAATCACTTTTGCTGATGTAGCCGGTCTTGATGAAGCCAAAGAAGAAATCAAAGAAATTGTCGAGTTTTTAAAAAATCCTTCAAAATTCACCAATTTAGGTGGAAAGATACCAAAAGGAGCATTGTTAGTCGGTAGTCCGGGCACGGGAAAAACACTGTTAGCAAAAGCAGTGGCCGGCGAAGCAGGAGTGCCTTTTTTCAGCCTTTCAGGTTCTGATTTTGTAGAAATGTTTGTGGGTGTTGGTGCTGCAAGGGTTCGAGACCTTTTCAGACAAGCTAAAGAAAAAGCCCCTTGTATCATTTTTATTGATGAGATTGATGCCATTGGACGCAGCAGAGGAAAAGGCGCTATGCCGGGAGCCAATGATGAAAGAGAAAACACCCTCAACTCATTATTGGTTGAAATGGATGGATTTGGAACAGACTCCGGGGTAATTATCTTGGCCGCTACCAACAGACCTGATGTGCTGGATTCTGCTTTGATGAGACCGGGGAGATTTGACAGGCAAATCAGCATTGACAAACCGGATATTGTGGGTAGAGAAGCCATTTTCAAAGTGCATTTGAAGCCTTTGAAGCTCAACACAGAGGTTGATCCTAAAAAACTTTCAGCCCAAACACCGGGTTTTGCCGGTGCAGAAATTGCCAATGTTTGCAATGAAGCAGCTCTGATAGCTGCAAGAAAAAACAAAACAACCATTGACATGCAAGATTTTCAAGATGCCATTGACAGGGTGATTGGGGGCTTGGAAAAGAAAAACAAAATCATTTCACCTGAAGAAAAACAAATTGTGGCTTATCATGAGGCAGGTCATGCAGTTGCAGGCTGGTTCTTGGAGCATGCAGACCCTTTGGTGAAGGTGACTATTGTTCCTAGGGGAGTTGCGGCTTTGGGTTATGCACAATATTTACCAAATGAACGATATCTTTATCAAACAGAACAGTTTTATGATGAAATGTGTGGTCTGTTTGGAGGTAGAGCAGCAGAGGAAATTGTATTTAACAAAATTTCTACCGGCGCATTGAGTGATTTGGAAAGAATAACCAAGATGGCATATAGCATGGTAACCATTTATGGCATGAATGAACGAGTTGGGCAAATGTCATATTATGATTCTAAACAATCAGATTATGCTTTCAACAAACCTTATTCTGAAGCTACTTCACAAGCCATTGATGAAGAAGTGAGAAAAATTGTGACCAATGCTTATAACAGAACCAAAAACCTGTTGAGTGAACACAGAGAAGCATTGGAAAAAATTGCTCAAGAACTTTTAAAAAGAGAAATTCTATTTCAATCAGATTTAGAGGAATTGATTGGCAAAAGACCTTTTGA
>JBDNDT010000120.1:0-7427 GCA_046718985.1 Cytophagales bacterium | reverse complement strand
GACATAAAGAATCCAATCGAATTTTCGATTGATCCGGATCACCCACAACAGAGGGTTTTCTTTTATGTAAACGAAACAAGAGCTTACAACTCAGGTGTAGAGTTTGAGTTTAGGAAGTCTTTTGACTTTTTGAATGGTTTAAGTAAGGAATTCAACAATATTTCATTTTTCAATAATTTAACTTTGGTTAGATCGGTCATTGATTCTGAGGATGGAAGAAAAACAAAATCAAGAAATCTTCAAGGTCAATCACCATTTGTATTGAACTTGGGTTTGGTTTATGAAAACGAACAAAGCGGATGGGGTAGTAGTTTGGTTTTAAACAGAATTGGTAGAAGAATCTTCACAGTTGGCGCACCGGGTGGTCAACCTTATCAAAAAGATTTGATGGAAAATCCCAGAACTGTTTTGGATGCTCAAATCAGCAAAAATGTTGGAAAATTAAATATTAGATTCACTTTAGGAGATATTTTGCAACAAGATTTGGTATTTTACCAAGATTTGAATGAAAATGGCAGATATGACAAAAATGGTGATAACACTATTTTCAAATATAACAATGGTTATACCGGAACTTTATCATTCACTTACAAATTTTAAGACTTGAATTTTGGTTGCATAACCAGTTGATTTAATTTGTTCACTTTTTGATAACCCCAATTTAACACTCAGTTAACATTGGGGTTTTACATTTGTGAATCACAAAATTTATTCATCATGAAAAAAACATTTTTACCATTAGCAACTAGTTTGATTCTTGCTTGTGGCATTGCAAATGCTCAAGCTGATTACAAATTTAAGCCAACTACTTTCGTTGGTGCTTTAAGTGACAAAGCTGAAGAAGATTGGACAGCAGGATGGGTTGAGTGGAATCCACAAAACAAAGTTTATGGAGCAGTGACAGACACTACAACTTTGAATTCATATGCTCAAACATCTCCATCTGGTAGATTAGAAATCACAACTAACGTAACTTTGGATGCTTCTCAAGTATACTTATTGAGAGGTCTTGTAGTTGTGAGATCAGGTGCTTCTTTAACAATTCCTGCGGGAACTGTAATCAGGGGTGAAGCAGATGCTCCAAATGGTAACTTCGGCGCATTAGTAATTGACAGAGGTGGAAAAATATTTGCAAACGGAACAAGTACAAATCCGGTTGTGTTCACATCAAATCAACCAGTGGGTGACAGAACTCCTGGTGACTGGGCCGGTATTTTGGTTTGTGGAAAAGCTACAATGAACAGAGCTTTTAACAAAATCCACGTTGATGGTCAAAACGGTAGACAAATGGAAGGTTTCCAAAGAATCACTGCATTCCCTGATGAAGGTGTTTTTGGTGGAACTGATGACAATGACAACTCAGGTGTTATTAAATACACCAGAATTGAGTATGCTGGTCTTCCTTTCGCTCAAGATGAAGAGTTGAATTCATTAACTTTAGGTTGTGTTGGTTTACAAACTGAATTGCACCATATCCAAACTTCTTATGGCAATGATGATGCTTTCGAAGCTTTCGGTGGATATTGCAACATGTCTTACTTGGTTTCTATCGCAACTGTTGATGATGATTTCGACTTCGATTTTGGTCATAGAGGTTTAGTTCAATTTGGCATCGCAATCAGAGACAGAGAATTGTTTGATGAATCTGCTTCTGGTAACTCTGCATTATTTGAGATTGACTCTGAATCAGCCGGCGCATTACCAACAACAGCTACAATTTTTTCGAACATAACTGCTGTTGGTGTTATTCCAGAAGGAGCTAACTATTCTAGTTTGAATTCTACCGAACAATCTAAATTTTCATTTGCTTACAGAGGCAGATTGAATTCAACCACTTCATTAATAAACTCAATTTTAATGGGTATGCCAAGTCAAATAAGACTTGAATCTAGTGGAACTATCAATGCATCTTACAAGTTTTCTGGTGACAGAACTGAAGCCCCTGTTTTGATGCAAAACAATATTTTCTATGGTGTATCTGGTGGTAGAACCGGAACTGGAATCTCAGGTTTGGTAAATGCTAACCCTGCAGCTGATTTTGATGATGTAAACAATTGGTTGAGAGCTGAAGCCGGCGCTAACAGAGTTGATCCAGTGACTTGGGGAACAGGAAACTTATTGGTTAATCCTACCTTGACTGGAACTCCTGATTTCAGACCTGTTGCTGAATCACCAGCTTTGACCGGTGCTTCATTCACAAACGCAAGAATCGCAGCCGTAACACCAACCTCTGACGTTAACTTCTCTAACAACCAAGTGATTTATCCTAACCCTGTTCAAAGAGGTTCTGAAATCAACTTTAGTGTTGAAGCTAAGAGATTTACTATCACTAACGCTTCTGGTGTGGTGTTGATGAGCGGTGCAGCTACTTCTAAAGTTTCTACTTCAAACCTTGAAGCTGGTATGTACTTAATCAATGTAGATGGAAAGACATCTAAATTGGTTATCTACTAAGAACTCAATTTCTAGATTTTAAAAAAAGCCCTGTCGAAAGACAGGGCTTTTTTTTATGCTCTATGTTCTGAAAAATTGACTATCACCGTTTCGGAACAAGACTCTTCATCAATTTTAGCCGAAGTTCTGATGCCACACACCCAAACCACTTCCCCATCAATTTCCAATAAAGGAATCAAGTTTTTGGCCACTTGAGGGATTTTCAAATCAGTAAACAAATCTGAAAGCTTCTTGCTTCCTTTCATTCCTCTTAGTTTCATCTTGTCACCCTCTTGGAAAGTTCTCAGGATGATTCTCTTATGTTTCGCTTCAGTTACACTGATTTCTATTGAGAAAGGATGATGACCAGTTTTTTTATCAGCACCAAAACTGAGTCTTGCCCAACCTAAATCATAATCTTTACCCACCTCAATTTCAAGGATTGGTGTTTGATGCTTCTTCTCTCGCCATACCCAAGCATTTTGGTTCAAACATATGGAAACCCATGGTGTTTCAACCATCACACCGGCTTGTTTTGAATTTCTCCAACTTGCCAACTCCTCAATCTGCTGATAACTCAAACCATGGTCTTTAAACAGAAATTCAAGATAAGCTTCCGCAGGAACATGTGAAGGAATGGCTTCCAATGCAAGTCTTTGACATTGAAAAGCTTCTTTGCTGATGTGTTGGTTTAGAAATTCTTTAACTTGATATTGCCAGGCCAGTTCAAGGTGGTGAACTCTTTTGGCTGTCTTGGCAACTGTGTGTTCAATGGAAGGATTGAGTCTTTCCAGTTTGGGGATAATTTCATGCCTCACCCAATTTCTGTCATATTTTGTGCCGGTGTTGCTGGAGTCCTCCCTCCATTGAATATTATTTTCCAAAGCATATTTTTCAATTTTTTTTCGATTGCTGAAAAGCAAGGGGCGAATCAAATCATTGTTATGCGGAAGAATGCCATGGAAAGAGGAAAGTCCCCCTCCCCTGCTCAAATTGATAATCATTGTTTCCAATAGATCATTTTTGTGCTGAGCCAAGGCAATCTTATCGTAATGTTCTGTTTTTTTGACGTGACGAAAAAATTGATATCTGATGTCTCTGGCAATCATCTGAACAGATTCCCCTTGTTGACTTTCAAAATCAACTTTATCACAGGTATGAAGATAAAACTTCACCTCTAATTGTTGAGCCAAATCTTGTACAAATTGAGCATCTTCATCAGATTCGACACCTCTCAAACCAAAATTGACATGGGCAATCCCGAAGTGAACGCCTAATTTTTTGAACAAATGGCAAAGAACCACCGAATCAATACCTCCGCTCACCCCTACTAATATTTTGTCGTCAAGGGTGAAAAGTTTGTTTTGGTCTGCAAATTGCTTGAGTTCCTGAACCATTGATATGCGTCGAAATGTGTAAGTTTGTGTAAAATTAATGATTAATGGATTCTTTGAAGAATTTGATTTTTGGATTGTTGATGTTTTGCTTTTTTAATGCTTTTTCTCAAAACAACCAAGTAGAATTGTTGCAAGCAGGTGAACTTGAGGGCATGTTGATTGAAAAAAAAGAAGTGAGACGTTTGAAGAATAATGTAATTTTCAAGCAAAATAACACTTTGTTATACTGTGATTCAGCATTTCAGTATGTTGCTGACAACAAAATTGCTGCTTTTGGCAATGTGAGAATCGTGAAGGGAGACAGTTTAGAAATCAGAGGAGAAACTTTAAGATATGACGGTGCAACTAAATTGGCTGTGGTGACCGGAAAAGAAGTGCAAATGAATGAATCACAAGGTGCAAAATTGGTGTCAAAAGAACTGAACTTTGACATGTCGAAAAACTTAATATTTTACCAAACCGGAGGGGTGATCACCCATCAAGGAAATGTGCTGAACAGTGAAAGGCTATTACAACACAGTGTCTAGAATTGCTTATTTCAAAGAAAAAGTGGTGGGTGTAGGTGAAAACTTTAAAATCGAGTCAGACACTTTGCACTATCACACGTTGGATAAAAGAGCGGTATTTATCGGCCCTACCTACCTGACTAACAAAGACGGAAAACTCTATACCGAAAAAGGAGAATACAACACTGAAACAGAGGTTTCTAAATTCGAAAGCAGAACATCAGTGGTTCAAAAAGAATATATCTTAACTGCCGATAAAATCACTTATGACAAAAAAAGAAATCTCGGCAATGCCTCAGGAAACGTACATCTCACTTCATTGAAAGACACTGTGGTTGTCTTAGGTAACAAAGCTATCTACAAAGGCAATATCGGTTACACAAAAGTATATGAAAATGTATTGGTGAAAATGAAAAATGGCATTGATACCTTGCTTTTAAAAACTGACACTTTGATCTACGTAAGCGACAGCTTAAAAAAACAAAAGTATATTTCAGCTTTTCCGAAAGCGAAACTTTTTAAAGAGGATATTCAAGGAATATGTGATTCATTGGTGTATAACCAATTTGATTCGACCATTTACATGTATAAGCAACCTACGCTATGGGCTCAAAAAAGCCAAATGAATGCTGACAGCATCCGATTGCAGATGGTGAACAACCGCCTAGACAAGATGTATTTAAGAAAAAACGCCATTGTGATTTCAGAAGATTCCATCAAAAACCACAATCAAGTGAAAGGTAAAAACATGTTGGCGCATTTCAAAGAAAACAAAATTCAAAAAGTGGATGTGAACGGAAACGGAGAAAGCGTCTATTTTGCCACTGAAAACGACACTTTGCTGGTGGGTATGAACAGAATTGCTTGTAGCAACATGGTGATCAGATTCAAAGAAAATCAAATCAATACTTTCACATTTTTGCAAAAACCGGAAGCTAGATTTGTTCCTGAACATGAAATTGTTGAGCCTGATAAATTTTTGAAGGGATATTCTTGGAGAATCAATGAAATACCTAGAAAAGAAGAAATGGCTAGGTGATTTTTTAAGAAATTTTCTTGTTAAATGTGATTTTAATGGTAACTTTGCAGTCCTTTATAAAGAAATTGTCATGGGCGTTACTAGATTAAAAAGAAAAGATAGAAGAAACAAGGCGGTTGCAGCAAGAAAAAGAACCAAATTGAAAGTTTTGACTGCTGTTCCTGTAATCAAGAAAGTAGATATCGAAGAGCTAAAAAAGCAGTTCGGTAGCGCTTCTGCAACAGCTTAATCATTCTGTTGATTTATTGCTGATAAAATTTAGCCTCTTTCGAGGCTTTTTTTGTTGGTAAGGATTGGAATGATTTTGAATTATTTTTTTTAATTCAATTAATTTGGAGTGTTAAAATTGTCTGAATGTCAATTCGACACTATATTTGCTTTTAGAATTGTTCTAAACTATCAGAGTGAAAGGAAGCAAGAGATTATCTGAACTGCAAGTTGGGGAAAAAGCCACCATAGTGGCACTTGATGAATCTGAGTTTGGTGTGAAACTGATGGAAATGGGATGTGTTCCGGGTTGTGAAATCAAATTGAAATATAAAGCACCATTAGGTGACCCTGCTTGTTATTGTGTTCAAGGTTATGACTTATCGCTCAGGTTGAAAGAAGCGGCTTCTATCAAAATTTCTTCAAACAACGAAGATCAGGCACAATGAATGATGATTCACTGAACATTGTGTTGGTAGGCAATCCCAATGCAGGAAAAACTACACTATTTAATTCACTCACAGGACTCAGGCAAAAAACCGGAAACTTTCCCGGTGTCACTGTTGACAGATTTGAAGGCTTGTTATTGATTGAAGGGAAGAAATTTCAACTTTCAGATCTTCCGGGAACTTACAGCCTTTATCCAAAATCTGAGGATGAAAAAGTAGTGTTAAATTCATTGTTAGGAAAATACAAAGAATTTCTACCAGACAGGCTGTTGCTTGTGTTGGATGCTTCAACACTTAAAAGAAGTTTATTACTGTTCTCTCAAGTTGCCGATTTGGGCATACCCATGATGGTTGCCGTGACAATGGAAGATGTTGCCCTAGAAAAGAACGAATCAATTGATGTGCTTTTTTTAGAAAAACACTTCAAAATACCCTTCGTTTCTGTGAATCCAAGAACAGGATTGGGTATAGACAAAATTAACAAAATCATTTTCAATGATGGTTTCAAGGTTGCCACATCAGGTTTCAGTTTAGACACCATTGTCACCCATGATTTCATCTATGAATTAAAATCAGAACTCAACACTTCTAATGATTATGTTGCATTGCTTGAAGCCCATTTGGAAAGCGAAAGCACCCTCAATTCAAGCATAAAACAAATCAACAGCAAACATAAATTCATTTCCAGAAACTGCCAAGCTAGAGAAACTTTGCAACGTTATTTTTTGATTAACCAATTGGTTGACAAGGCAGTGTTGACATCTGAAAAGAAATCCAAAAAAACTTTCACTGAAAAGTTAGATAAAGTATTAACCCATAAGCTCTATGGCTATTTGGTGTTTTTGGCAATATTGTTTATTGTTTTTCAATCTATTTTTGCATTAGCAGCTTATCCGATGCATTGGATTGAACAAGCTATAAGTTTTGCACAGCATCAGTTACATCCGATGTTAGGTGGAGGAATTTTTGCCGATTTGATTTCAGAAGGTGTTCTCTCAGGAATTGGTGGGGTATTGATGTTTGTGCCTCAAATCACATTTCTTTTCTTTTTTGTGTCACTTTTAGAAGAAACCGGATATATGGCGAGGGTTATGTTCATCATGGACAAGCTTATGCGCGTGTTTGGAATGAGTGGAAAGAGTGTAATTCCCTTGGTTTCGGGTGTAGCATGTGCTGTTCCGGCGATCATGTCAACAAGAACCATTGACAATAAAAAGGAAAGACTGATTACTATTTTTGTGACTCCTTTCATCAGTTGTTCTGCAAGAATTCCGGTCTTCACCATCATGATCGGTCTTTTGGTTCAACCAAAATCTGTTTTGGGTATTTTCAATTTACAAGGTTTTGTGTTGATGGCATGTTATTTGGTCGGATTCTGCGCTGCATTGTTCACAGC
>JBDNDT010000012.1:0-15430 GCA_046718985.1 Cytophagales bacterium | reverse complement strand
TGAATAATGACTTATATCATTCTAATTCTGAGGCATTATCATTTATATTGCATATCAAAACAAGCAATTTTGTACGGTGTAATTATTGAGAGCATTCTTTTTAAATGGAAGAGAAAATCAAACAGATTGATGATGAAATTCTTGCTAACGGAGTAGTTAAATCTTTGAGAGCGGGTGAAGTGTTAATTCAAAAAAATGACCATGCAAGTTGTCTTTTTTATGTAAAAAATGGTTCATTACTAGTGTTAAATGACAATAGCCACTCCATTGTGAATCAAAACTCTTACATTGACCCACTTCCTGTTTTCAGTTCAAGTTATTATCCTTTCATGGTTATTGCAAAAGAAAACTCAGAGGTGATTTGTGTGAACACAAAAGAATCACCAAATAGCAAAGTGATGTTATTTTTGTACATACAAAGAAAATCTATGTTTTCTGAGTCAAACGTTTCCAACTTTGAGTAATTTTCGTTGAATTGGTCACTCACCAACTCCAATCAACTTCAAGTATATTCTCAACTGATTTAACCAAAAGATTAATGGCATTCTCAATGTCATTTTTGTGCACCATTTCCACCACTTGATGAATATGTCTAGTGGGCAAAGACAATGCCCCTGCAATAGAACCCATTTTTCCCATTCTTTGCAATGGTCCTGTGTCAGTGTTGCCACCTGTCAAAATTTCGGGTTGCCATTTTATGTTGTTTTTCGTTGCTGTTTCTTTCAAGAATTTCACCATTCTACTATCACAAATCACTGATGAGTCCATGATTTTTATAGCAACACCTTCTCCCAATTTAGTGACCATTTCTTGCTCTTTTGCCCCGGGAACATCATACGCTATGGTGGTATCTATGGCTATCCCAAAATCAGGATTTATGTTGTGCGCCACCAAAAAAGCACCCCGACCACCCATTTCTTCTTGCACGGTGAATGCAGCATAAACATCCACTTTTGGATTATTTATTTTCCTAAGTGCTTCAATCAACACAAAAACCGAAACTCTGTTATCAAGTGATTTACCATTGAAACAATTTCCTATTTCAATCAATTCACGTTCACGAGTGATGCAGTCTCCTATTGAAACAAGTGCTTCCACCTCTTCCTTTTTCATTCCCAAATCAATGAAATAGTCTTGTATTTTGGGAACAGCATTTCTTTCTTCCGGGCTCATCACATGAATTGGTTTTGAACCCATGATTCCTATCAAGTCTTTTTTCCCATGAACGATCACACGCTGCGCGGTCAATGTTTTGGGGTCGAATCCGCCCAAAGTGTTGAAACGAACAAATCCATTGTTGTCAATGTGTGTGACAATAAATCCGATTTCATCGAGATGTGCAGCAATCACTAATTTGGGTGCATTTTCGATACCTGATTTTTTAATGGCAATCAAATTACCAATAGAATCAATATACTGTGAGTCTGTGAAAGATTTAACCTGTTCATAAACAAAATCTCTAATCGGCTTTTCAAATCCTGGTGCCCCGGGTGTTTCAGAAAGTTTTTTTAAAAGTTGTGTGTTCATAGAAATATTACGCAGTATATTTTTCTTTCAAAAAGTTTGCTGTGAATGTGTTTGAAGAAGAAATCATTTGTTGAGGTGTGCCTTCGAAAACAATTTCACCTCCTTTGTCACCTGCATCAGGACCCAAGTCAATCACCCAATCACTCGATGCAATCACATCAAGATTGTGTTCAATCACAATTACGGTGTTTCCTTGATTAACCAAAGTCCTCAATGATTGCATCAATTTTGAAACATCATGAGAATGAAGTCCTGTGGTTGGTTCATCAAAAATAAAGAGGGTATTGGTGGCAAATTCAACAGCACCTTTGCCAATGTAATAAGCAAGTTTCACCCTTTGTGATTCTCCACCGCTGAGAGTGTCACTCGATTGACCCAATTTGATATAATCCAAACCAACATCACAAAGTGTAGTGAGCTTTTCTGTTATTTTTTTTTGACCACTAAAAAAACTCAAAGCTTCTTTAACGGTCATGTTCAAGACATCTGATATGTCTTTGTTTTTAAATTGAACTTCTAAAGTTTCCTTTTTGAATCTTTTGCCTTTGCATTCATCACAAAGCAAATGAATATCAGCCATGAACTGCATTTCTACTTTGATATATCCCTCCCCTTGACATGTTTCGCATCTTCCTCCTTCAACATTAAAAGAAAAATATGCCGGTGTATAGCCTCTTTGCTTTGCAAGCTCTTGAGATGCGAACAATGAGCGAATATGATCATAACCTTTCAAAAAGGTGATTGGATTTGAACGAGTAGATTTTCCAATCGGGTTTTGGTCAACGAACTCTACTTTTTTGATTTTGTTATGTGGCACTTTGATGCTGTCAAACTGCCCTGTGAATTCTTCATGGTATCCACCAATTGATTTTTGGATTCCGGGATAAACAATTTTTTTAATCAAAGTGGATTTCCCCGATCCACTGACACCTGAAATGGCGCAAAGTGTGTTGATAGGAATTTTAACATTTAAGTTTTTAAGGTTGTTTTCTCTCGCTCCTTTCACTTCAATCCAATCTCTTGAAACCAAATTCCTATTTTCAAGCAAAGGTTTGGAATCATGTCTCAAATGTTGATAAGTATATGACTTTTCTACTAACTCTTGATTTTTTTCACCTGAAAAAATCTCATCATGATTTAGTTGAAAAACAAGATGACCTCCTTTTAAGCCTGCTTCAGGGCCGATATCTACCACTTGGTCGGCTGCTTTGATGACCTCTTCTTCGTGTTCAACAACAATCACTGTATTGCCCAAGTCTCTGAGTTGTTGCAAAACTTTAACCAATCTTGTAGTGTCTTTGGGATGAAGACCAATGCTAGGCTCATCTAAAATGTTAATAGAACCAACTAAAGAACTTCCAAGTGCGGTTGCTAATCTAATTCTCTGATATTCTCCACCTGAAAGTGTTGCAGTGCCTCGATTTAAATTAAGATAACCTAGACCTACGTCAACGATAAAAGAAAGTCTGTTTTTGATTTCAACTAGAAGTCTTTGAGAGACAGCAAGCTCATGATCGCCCAGTTTCAGATTGTTGAACCAGTTTAAGCATTCTGACAAAGGCATGAGCATCAGGTCTTGCAAACAAAGTCCTTCAATTTTAACATATGATGCATCTTTTCTAAGTTTTGTGCCTCTGCAATCAGGACAAACCGTTCTTCCTTTGTATCTGGAAAGCAAAACTCTGTATTGAATTTTAAAGCTTTGTGATTCAATATATTTGAAAAAATCATTTAAGCCTTTGAAAAACTTGTTTCCATCCCAAAGCAACTGTTTTTCTTGGTCATTTAGGTCATTATATGCTCTGTGAATAGGAAAATCGAACTTAATTCCGTTTTTGAGCAAAGGCGTGAGCCATTCACTCATTTTTTCACTTTTCCAAGGTGCTATGCAACCTTCATATACGGATAAGTTTTTGTCAGGAAAAACAAGATTTTCATCAATTCCAATCACAGTGCCAAAACCTTCACATGTTTTGCAAGCCCCATAAGGATTGTTGAAGCTGAAAAAATTGACACTTGGCTCTTCAAAAACAATTCCGTCTCGTTCGAAACGATTTGAGAATTGTTTTTCATTTAAACCAATTGCCTCAACCCAACACTCACCATTTCCTTCAATCAAAGCTGTTTGAACAGAATCTGCGACTCTAGACAAAAAACCGGAATCCTTGCCATTTTCAGGAACAACAAATCTGTCAACCAACAAGAATAAATGATCATTTACTTTGAATTTGGTATTTTCTGAGATTAACTCATCAATATTTTTAATTTCTTGATTGAAAACAACTCTTGAAAAACCTTTTTGTAAGAGTAAGTCTAAGAAAGAATTGTCTTTATGGTTAGGAATAGTTAAAGTGGTTTTCAACAAAATTCTTTGACCTGCTTGATGATTTGAAACATAATTAACCACATCATCAACGCTGTCTTTCTTCACCATTTCACCTGAAACGGGAGAGAATGTTTTTCCGATTCTGGAAAAGAAAAGCTTTAAATAATCATAAATTTCTGTTGTTGTTCCCACAGTTGATCTTGGGTTTCTAGTGGTCACTTTTTGTTCAATGGCAACCGCAGGTGAAATACCTTTTATGTAATCAACATCAGGCTTTTCCATTCTAGCCAAAAACTGTCTTGCATAAGAGTTTAAACTTTCAACATACACACGCTGTCCTTCTGCAAAAATGGTATCAAATGCTAATGACGACTTTCCACTACCTGAAAGACCTGTAAAAACAACTAATTTATTTCTGGGAATGGCAATATCAAGGTTTTTCAAGTTATGCATTCTTGCTCCTTTAACACTAATAAACTCCTTTGGGTCTAATTGGTCAAAAATAAAATCAGAGGATTGAACGTCAGAAGCATGTGGCATGAACATAATAGATTAAAACACGAAATTAACTTATTGAGTGATTTTAAAAAAACGGAATTGTGAATTTAACCATTCATACCCTTTTGGGTTTAGATATGGAAGTTTTAAATTTTGGATTTTTAATTTACTTTTGATTTATGTTATCAGGAATTCTAGTTTTTACCGTTTTTCATTTACTTTTCATCAGTATTTTCTTGTTCGCCCGTAAAGAAAAATACTCAAATATATGGCTTGGACTTTTCTTTTTAATTTTAAGCATGATAGAATTCATGCAGTTGGCTTATCATAAAAAATGGGTTTATGATTTCAGATATTTAAACAACACTGACTACGTTTATAGTTGTTTGCTCTCCACCACATTTTATCTTTTTGTTTGTTCAAGTTTGGCAATCAAAACCCAAAAGTGGGTTTTAGCAATTGAGGGTCTGGTTTTCTTTGTTTGTTTGGCTCATTTCATTTGGTTTGAGATGAATTATTTAGGCTACGAAGCACTCAAAAACTACTTAGATTTGGCTTATGTTGAATTGCCATTGGAAAAGAAATTATTGAATTTGTTGATTTTTCTTGACATGAATTTTATTTTGATAGTGAGTTATTTTTCAACTCAAAAAAGGCAAAAATCATTATTGGAAGAATTGTCAGATTTGGAAAAATCCAACCTTTCATGGTTGAAATCAATTATTATTGTTGTTTTTGTTCAATATAACATCTTGATGCCTACGTTTCTCTTTTTGCCCAAAACAGAGGTGTTTCAATCTTTTTCTCCTTTGTTCTTTAGCATGACATATTTGTTTGTTTTTTGGAAAGCATTCAACAAGCCAAACTTGTTCAGAAAAGAACATCTCGGTACTGAAGTTTTGAATGTTCAGTTTGGAAATCCAACATCTCTTTCTTTAGAATCACCTTCAGATGAAGAAAAAGAGTTGGTTGAATTGAAATTAATTTTCCAAAAACTTGACAAAGAAGTTAAAGAAACAGAATCTTTTCTCAAGCCTGATTTTTCTATTGAGAATGCTTCTAATTTAATAAATGAAAAACGAAATACAGTTTCAAAAGCCATCAACTTGGTTTATGGAAATAACTTTTTCACTTATGTTAATAATTTGAGGGTCGAAAAGGCCAAAATAATGCTTAAAAATGAAAGCCTTACAGATAAATTCTCTATTGAGGGTATAGGGAAATTATGTGGTTTTGGTTCAAGATCAGGATTTTTTAGTGTATTCAAAAAGATTGAAGGTTGCACACCCAATGAATACAAACAGAAAGTAATTGTCTAAAAAGAATATTTGTGCTATGTTTTTTTAGTAATAGCATCAGGGTTTTGAAAATAGATGTCAATAGTCAAGCCTTATTAGGTATTCTAGAAACAATAAACAAACTTTCACAAGTTTTATGTCAGTAAGTGCTTAAACTAAAAAGTCTTAGTAGAAATCTTTTTTCTAAATGTTTGATATTTTCAAAGCATCTGTTTAATGATTTTTCTCTCAAATATATTGATAGATAGTGATTTGTGGCTTTTTAATCGTCAATATTTTTGATTTAAATAACAAACAGTCCACACTTCATTGGTGTTGTGTTTGGGATTTAACAAAAAGGCAATATTATCCACAAAACTGGGCTCATAACTTTTTTCTATTCCACAGTCAAAACCCAATTTATTCATTCTTGCTATAGTTTCTTCCAAGCCAATGTTTCCGGTGAACAACATATGTGTCACACGCGGACTTGATTCAACGAGTTCCTTCAATAATTCTTTATCATCCTTGCTCAAGTCAATGGTTTTGAACAATTCTTTTGGCTTTCGATGATAAAAATGGGGTTGCATAGGAAGTTCTGTTTTTGTGCACATCACTACACTGCCTATCTCTTTTTCAAAAAAGTGACCCATTGCCTCTACCCTTGATTTTTTGCTGTATGTTGTGCTAATGAGCAACAAAGCGACGGTGTTCAACACCCAAAAAACCCAAACTGAAATATTCAATGTTTTAGTCCAAAATGCTGACATTTTTTCTTTGTTGTTCCAAACGCCCAAAATGCCTAATAACAAAAACAACACAATAAATGGCAAAATGAATCTTTCTTGCTTGTTAGGGAAATAAGAGTGGAAAGCAAAAAAACTCACAGAAGCCCAAAAAGTGTATGGCAACGTGTTTTTAGCTTTCAAAAAACCCCAAAGCAAGAAGCCTGAAAACAAGGGTATGCAAAAACCCAAAACGGTTAATACATACATATACCAAGGTCCGTTGGGATAAAAACCTGAGTGCGTTAAATTATATTCCACATAAGCCTTCACAGAACCTAAAGGATCTCCCCAATAAACAAAATCAAACAGAACCTGAGTAGCTCCGAGGCTCAAAAGGGTGAAAAATCCCAAGAAAAAAAGGGACTTCCACTCTTTAATGAACATCATGAACAAACCAACTCCCAAGGGAATGAAAGCAGTTTGGATTCTCATCACAAATGCCATTGCCATTAAAAAACCCGCAAAAAATAAGTCTTTGTTATCGCGATTCTGTTTTTCGAGAAAATAAAAAGCCCAAACCACAAAGGGCATACATGCCATTTCCCTCAGACTCCTCACGCCCATGAAAGGCATCATCCAAAAAAACCCCAGAATAAGAACCGCCAATTTTTGACCTTGTTCACCAAAATGTATTTTAGCAAGTTTTCCCGCACCATTGATCATCAATAAGTTCAAAACAGCATGGAACATTCTAAGCCAAAACATCTGTGTTTGTGGATGATCAAATCCCAAAAACTCAAGAAAACCCATAATTATGGCATGTGCCCAAGGATAAATCAAACTAAACAAATAAATTTCACCCTTTGGCCAAACAGCTGTCTTGTGTAATAAAAATTCATCTGCCAACGCTACGGTTTCAAAGTGGTCATCACTGAAACCAAAGCCTTTAGAGAAAATCACCGCAACCAGCCTGATGCAAACGGCAAAGAAAAAAAGTTGAGAAACGCTGAAACGTTTTAATAAAAAATCAAAAAAGGGCATCTTTAATTTAGCGTTTTTTCAAAACCCAATAAACCAACCTTGATAACCATGAAGATACGGTAATCGCTGAAGTTGCCAATATGGCAAACAACATCAAAAAAGGATACATCAAAGAAAAGAAGACTGTCCATATCCAATCTTTCAATGATTTATCTTTGTTTGCTCTTTCAGGAATGTGAAATTCAGTCATTAATGATTATTTGTGCAAAGTTAATTAATAGGTATAAGATTTTGGGCTTCAATATTGCTAAGCTTACGAGAACTAGACATAAACACAAAGTTTCTACAATTAATCAAGAACATTATTTGAGTGGTGATTGCGATTCATTGTGATAGATATTCAGTCAGGAAGTCTAAAACATTGTTAAATTTAAAAACGAAACTAATACTGGAACAAATGTGAAATAAATAAGTTTTAATTATCCATTGAATCTTCATTTAGCTATCAAGATGAATGGCGCCCAGTAATAAGGATTTGACGTTTCCTGGTTTTCAATTAACTTGAGTTTGCTTTCTCTCAAAGCTTGGGCATAAGGCTTGTTATCTTTGCTCAACAGTTGATAAAAAGCTTTTGTCAATTCAACCGCTGCCATGTCGTTCACATTCCAAAGTGAAACAATCATGTTTTTTGCACCGGCATAGGCAAATGCTCTGCTTAAACCCAACAATCCATCTCCCCTGTTCATTTTTCCCAATCCTGTTTGGCATGCTGATAGAAAAACCAGCGAAGCCTTCATTTGCATTCCATAAACGTCAGGTGCATAAATGAATTCATCAGCCATTGAACCAAAAAAATAAAGCTTAGACTTTTCAGGTTCATTTTCATTGACCAATCCATGTGTTGCCAAATGCAGCACTTTCATTTTTTGCTCGTTAAGTTTTCTGAAATTTGCCAAATTGGATTCCTGCCTCAAAAACAATTTGGTGTTTCGTTTTCCAAAAATAGAATCTATGGCAATGACCTCGTTTAAAGTTCCGGGAAGATTGTTTGCCTGATGAAACTCAACCGGTGCAAATGCAACGATATTATTCAAAGACGACTCTTCATCAGACAATTTCTTAAACACATTAAGTTGCAAAGAGAATCCATAAGTGATGCTGTGATCTTTCACTAAAAATGAATATTCATTGGGTTTTTGGTGAGATTTGGGTTTTGTCTTGAGCAAAGCTTCAAATGGTAGAGAATGAAGTTCGGCATCAGGAATGATGATGATTTCTCTGTCTGATTTTTTGATTTTTAGTGGTTTTACAAATTGGTTATAAACCTGATGCGCTCGCTTAGAATAAACACTGTTACTTTTTAGCAATATGGAATTTCGATAAGCTTTCAAGATTTTGAATGACATGTTGTCTGTCGGCAAAGAAAACATGGTCATTTTCCCGTTTTTGATTTTGAATGCATAAGATTCGCCACGGTTTGAATTCAAAAAATAATCAATCGCGACCTTTTGATTAGAACTGATTTGTACATAATCTTTTTCATCAGGAATCGGGATTTGGTATTTCAGGGCGAAATAACCGGGATAATCTTTTTCAAGTCTTTTGGTGAGTTTAGATAGCTTTTCGTTTTGCTCGTTGAGAGCATGTTTGTGAATCTCTATTCTTTCATTGCTTTCAATGACCAGTCTTTCAAGAACAGCTATCTCTTGTTTAATGGTCTTTTCCTTCAAGATCAAACTATCCGGAAGACCTGAAAAATTTTTGGCAAAGTTGTCATTCAATGCCTCCAAGAGCGAGAAAGCTTTGTTTTTTTGGCTGAAATAAAAAGCTTTTTGTGCCCATTGATTTTTGTTTATTGAATTGTCTTTCAACACCGCGCAAATTGAAACCGCATTTTCATAAACTTCTCTTGCTTGGTTGCTAAGCAAGACTTTGTCTTTGCCTGAAGCTGTTTTCTTTCTGATTTCAAAAATCACAGAATCAGCTTTTGAATAACACTCAATGGCATCAACCAAATGTTTCTTTTTGAGGTTGAATTTGAAATGTTTTTGCTCTAAAATCTTTGCTTTTGATATCAAACCTCCCAAAAAAGTGGGAAAATGGCTAATTTCTTTCAGCGCTGGCAATTGTTCTTCTTTTTGCCAACTGTCAGAATTTGAAATGGCTTGAAAGCCTTTATTGATATGAGCAAGTGCATCGTTGAACTTTTTTTGCTCTTCGAAATTGAGGGCCATCAGAAAAAAAGTATTGGCTATTTCAGGATGTTTTTCTCCGTAGATTTTTTCATATATCAGCAAAGCACTCAGGTGTTTGTTGTGAGCTTGATTAAAATTTTTTAATTCTGTTTCACACCTTGCCATGTTGTTGAGAATAAACGCCATGGAGGGGTGTTTTTGAGGATAAATCTTTTCTGAAATATTAAATGCTCTTTGGTGATATACAAGAGCACTATCCAGCTTTTTTTCTTCGAAATATAAAATTCCCAGGTTTTCATTCACTGCTTGAAGTGACGGACATGATTGAATGCCTAAGTTTTTGAAAATCTGAAGGGCTTCAAAAAATAGTTGCTTTGCTTTTTGAGAGTCAATGGTTTGGTGCACAAGTGCTAAGTTTTGCAAGGCTGCTGCCGTTGCAAGACTGTTTTGACTGAACATAGAAATGCTTAAGCTTTTTGCCATTTCAAATGTTTCTGAAGCTTGGGCATATTGCAGCAATGACCAATGAATGATTCCTTTCAACTTTAGAAATTTGAGTCTGGTCTTTGAATCTTTAAACTGTTGGTTTTCTAATTTTTCAAAAATGCTGAGGGCTTCAGAGTTTTTTCCTAAAAGCAAAAAGAGATTGGCCGAATTAATGGCTGATTCTGGTTGTGAAAATGCTGTTTCAGGAACTTTATTCAGCAATTCATAAGACTCTGAAAATTTCCCTTCAAGTGCATAAAGATAAGCACTCATCACTTTTAATTTGTTTTTTTCTGAGCTTTGTAGCGTTGATTCTGCTTTTAAATTAACCAATCTGATTGCTTGCGCAAATTCACCGAGGTCAACCAAACTATCAACTTTTTGATACCAATCTTGAGCTTTTGAAATTATGCAACAAGAGCACAAAATCAAAAATAATGCAGTTTTACTTTTAAAAAAGATACTCATATCCTAAGGTTGTGACAAAAATCCTTGAAAGTCCGTCAGGATTGAAATCTCTTTTGGTTACTCGGTATCCAAAAAGTGCTTTTATGCTGGAATGTGTTCTGATGCGATAACCCATTCCTGAAAGCAAAGTAGTTGCTAAGCCTGAACTTCCTTTAACGGTCTCGAATTGTTGAGTTGTGGGGTTAAAAAACTCATCCTCGTTCAACCTAAGAATAGGTAAAACACCCAAAAAGACATTCCAGTTTGTGAATCTAAAGTTTTTTTCGACTCTGAGCATTAAATCATTACCTCTTTTTAGGCTGTGCGACCTTGGGTAAGTTCTTGCAAACAAAGAATCTTGGGTTGCATTCCAAGGTGTCCAAACAAATTGATTTTGAATGTTTTGAACCAAAGGCAATTGAACACCTGTGGCAAAAAGCCAATTTTTGGTTTGCCATGATGTTCCAAAAACCAAATCAAAAGTACCCAGACTGGGTTGGTAATACATTGGTAAAGGTCTTTGTGATTCGTTTTGCCTGATGTTGGCAAAAGAGGTTGGCAATTTAGCACCTAAAACTATTGATATCTTAGATTTTGTGTTTGCATAAACAAGCCTAGTCCATGAAAGGGAAACATCACCCAAACCTTGGGTGTTTGCCAATCTTCCCAAAGTGAGATTATAAGGCAATTTAAATTGAAAAGCATTTCTCTGACCAACACCAATACTTAAATCTGCGATGTAAGACAGAAAGTAATCATAAAACTGCAATTGATTGTTCTTCTTGAAATCAACCATTCCAAAATATTGAGAAACTTCTATTGATTTCACACTAATTAGACTCTTTTTGTTATAGTTCTGGTTTGGTTTCAAAGAGCCTAGTGTGCAAAAACCGGCATCACTACAACCTTGTGAAAACACAAGTTTTGATACAACCAAAATTAAGGTCAAAAGATATCTCAAAGAATGAAGGTTTAGGCTTCAAAAATAATTGAAAATCAATCCCGAATCAAGTGAAAATTTCTTTCTCTCAACTTATTACCGTTTTTGGTCATCAATGATTTATAATCTGCATCTATCAAGTTAGACAAATTGGATATTTCTTGAGAAACACCGGTTCCGATGCTGTGATTAACGTTAAGAATTTCATTTTCATTTTTGTTAAAAACCATGAAATAAATCTGTTTATACTCAATCATGGGTGAGTTGACAAATTTGATTTTTCCCGTTAATGGGAACGACAGAATATTAGCCTTGTTATTATTGGGTCTTGCTGAGAATGAACACGTCAGCAAAATGGAAATAAAAAAAACTGACGTAAATAGATATTTCTTCATAGATGTTGTCTTGTTTAAGCAAAGATAACAAAATGATTTGTTTTATTGAGAAAGAATGCCATAACTTTGCAGACTTTATGCAAAAGAACAGATTCAAGAAGTTGTTGAGTTTCATGTCGTTGGGAGCATTGCTTTCAGTGATATGTTTTGCCTCGCCTGTTTGCAATTCATTTTCAAAGAAAGACTCTGAGAAAACTGAGGTTAAAGCTTCTGTTAATCATGAAGCAGTGATGACCGGACTTGAGGTGAAACTCAACGGAAATCATGTTGCATTGCTTCCAGAAGTTGAAACTGCCTTTTTCACCACCATTCTCAACAGCACAAAACTTTTTTCTCAGCAATTTTTCATTGAACTTGGTCATTGGTTCATCAACATCAAGCATCACATCATTGTAAAAAGAGGTCCTTGAATGATTGTATTTTTAAGGCAAAACCAAAAATCTTAATCAAAATCCATTAACAATAAAATCCAAATGAAAAACAAAGGTTTGGTGATTGGCATCAGTGTGTTAATCACCGTTTTATCAGCATATTTTCTTTCGTTCACAGCTGTTTCGAATGCTGTTCAATCAGATGCAACAGACGCAGCAACAGACGCCAATGGCGCAACTGACTTCAACAAAAAGCAAAAATACTTAGATTCTGTTTGGAACGAGCCGGTATTCAACCTTTTGGGAATTGAATACACATACCAAAAAATAAAAAAACAAGAACTTCAATTGGGTCTTGACCTTCAAGGGGGTATGCATGTAACCTTAGAAGTTTCTCCGGTCGAAATTTTAAGAGTTTTGGCAAATAACAACACCAGCCCTCAATTCAATGCGACTTTGAAATCAGCATCAGAAAAAGCGAAAACCAACCAAAAGAAGTTTTCAGCACTGTTTTATGATTCGTTCAAAGAAAATTATCCAGGTGGCAGATTGAGTTCAGTGTTTGCCAACTCAAACACCAGAGGAAGAATTGAATATAATTCAACTGATGATCAAGTGTTAAGATTCATAGATGAAGAGTTGGACAATGCAATCGAGCGTTCTTTCAATATTGTGAGAACCAGGATTGACCAATTCGGAACCATTCAACCGAATGTGCAGAGAATTGCCGGAACAAACAGGATTCAAGTTGAATTGCCGGGTGTTAACAATCCTCAAAGGGTTAGAGATCTTCTTCAAAGTACCGCAAATCTTGAATTTTGGGAAGTTTGGGAATTAGGTGAAGTGTATCAATATTTCAGCAACCTCAATGATTTGTTATTGAAAAAAGAAAAACTCGGTTTACTAAACAACAAATCAGAAGTAAGTGCCACAGCAGAGTCAAAAGACAATTTGAAGGAACTTTTGGGAGAAACAGGTGCACAAGACAGCACTCTTGCCAAAAACGACACAACAAAACAAGACAGTGCTAAACAACAGAACGCCAGTGCTTTGTTTGCCAGATATTTTCAGTTCACCCAATATGGAGTTTTTTCACCTATCAAAGACACCTCAAAAGTGAACAGTCTTTTGCTTGAAGCGAAAGAAAAAGGCATTTTCCCTTCATCCGTGAAGTTGATGTGGGGTTTGAAAGCAGAAAAAGGAATGGATGGTTTTTTGCCATTGTATGCAATAAAAAACTCAAGAGATGGTCAAGCACCCTTAAACGGAAAAGTTATCACAAATGCTTCTCTATCATTTGACGATGGCACTCCTTCAATCAGTATGCAAATGAATGCTGACGGTGCTAAGAAATGGAGAAAAATGACCAAAGAAAATACCAACCGCAGAATTGCAATCGCCTTAGACGGTTTTATTCTTTCAGCACCAAATGTTCAAGGTGAAATCCCGAATGGAAGTTCTTCAATCACCGGTAATTTCAGCATTGATGAAGCAAAAGATTTAGCAAACAAACTGAAATCAGGTAGAATGCCTGCACCTGTGAAAATCGTAGAAGAGGCCATTGTGGGGCCTTCATTGGGTCAAGAATCCATCAGTCAAGGTTTGATGTCTTCGTTGTTTGGGGTTTTGGCGGTGATGTTGTTCATGGCAGTTTATTACAACAAAGGAGGTTGGGTAGCTAATTTAGCCTTGCTAGTCAACGTGTTTTTTATTTTTGGGATGATGGTTCAGATTCCGGGTGGAGCAGTTCTCACATTACCGGGCATCGCAGGTATCGTTTTAACAATGGGTATGTCAGTGGATGCTAACGTCTTAATTTTTGAACGTATTCGCGAAGAATTGAGATTGGGAAAATCAGTGGATGAAGCCATGCAATTGGGTTATTCTAAGGCTTTCAGTGCAATCTTTGACTCAAACGTTACCACATTGCTAACTGCAACCATTTTGGCTTTGCTAGGGACAGGTCCTGTTCAAGGGTTTGCCGTTACATTGATTATTGGTATTGTGACCTCTTTCTTCACAGCAGTTTTTGTTTCAAGATTGATTCTTGAATTTATGTTGTCTAAGAATTGGATTAACGAAAATTCATTCAGCATCGGGGCTACTAAAAATCTTTTCAGCAGTGTGAACTTCAATGTGATAGGTGCCAGAAAAAAAGCTTATCTAGCCTCTTCGGTTTTGATTGTGTTGGGTATTGTTTCGATTGTGATACAAGGTGGCCTGCCTTTAGGTGTTGATTTCAAAGGTGGAAGATCTTACATCGTAGAATTTGACAACTATATCAACCCTACCGATTTGAAACTTGAAGCCAAAAAATATTTTGTAAATGCCGGAACTGAAGTGAAAACCTTTGGTTCAAATACGAAATTGAAAATCACGACTAGTTTCTTGGCAGACGATGATAGCAACGAAGCTGATGAAAAAGTTTTGGCAGGCATCAACACTTCTTTAGAGAAGTTTAAAACTTCAAATCCAAAGATTTTGAGTTCAAGCAAAGTGGGTGCTACCATTGCTGATGAAATCAGAAACAAATCAGCTTTGGCGATTTTAGTATCTTTGGCTTTGCTTTTTGGATATATCTTCATCAGGTTCAGAAGCGTTTCTTTCAGTGCCGGTGCTGTGATTGCATTGTTCCATGACGTTTTAGCGGTTCTCTCGGTTTTGGGAATAAGTTCATTGTTTGGTTTGGTTTATGAAATGGACCAAATCATGGTGGCTGCCTTGTTGACTTTGGTTGGTTATTCCATTAATGACACTGTGGTAATCTTTGACAGGATAAGAGAAAAGCTCAATTCAAAAAGCATTGATGATCGCGGAACTCTAATTAATGTTGCAATCAATGAAACCTTTAGCAGAACCATCATCACCTCTGTGACTGTGTTGTTGGTTTTGTTGGTGCTTTACGTTTTTGGTGGAGAAGTATTAGCCGGGTTTTCTTTTGCTTTGTTGTTTGGTATTATATTTGGTTCTTATTCAACAATCTTCATTGCATCACCCATTGTGTTGGATTTTGCAGAAAAGAAAAAGAAAACCGAAGTGAAAAAAGAGTTGGCATAATGTATGAAAATCAAAAAATCTGAATTCATCTATCGTTAATGATTGGATGAGTTCAGGTTTTGAAAAATCATTGAAATTGTTTTCAAATATTTTTTAATCAAAAAAACAAAAGAGCCTCATTTAAGGCTTAATGGACATTTTTCAGGCTGATATCTCTATAATTAACTGATATTGTTAGCTTTAGGGCCAGTCAAAGGTTATG
>JBDNDT010000119.1:0-7429 GCA_046718985.1 Cytophagales bacterium | reverse complement strand
CCAACCATCCATTCATGAAAATGACCTATTACTTTTTGCTCTGGATGTTTCAAATTACAAACTTCTTTTAGATACTCTTTCAACAAATATCCAAATGCAATAACCTGACTTTGCAAATCATCAGCATATTCTGAAGGGATATCATGCCTTTCCCAAAGTTGATATTTGATGTCACCAAGTTTCCAATAGACAAAAAAAGGATTAATTAAGACCACCTTAGGTTTTCCTGAAACTAACCAATGTCCATAGGCTACTTCGATTCCATGTTCCCTGAGTTTTAAGACAGCTTGGCCATAAACATCTGAATAATCATCCGTAGGTTCAAACTCAAAATTTGCTTTATGGTGAAAATATGGCCCTATTAGACAATAATTCTCATCCCAATTTCTTTTCATTTCCGGTGCCTTTGACCTGATAACAGTGTAAATTCCGCCCACTTGGTTACATACTTCCCAAGCAACTTCAACAAGCAAGTTGTCTTTTGAAAAATTATTGTCCATTATTTAGTGTTGATATTTGATTTGAGTTCTAAAAAAAATGAGAAAATTGTACATTCCGATACGTTGAAAAAGGCGGTATAGTTGTCTCATTCTTTTTTTTTGATTTTAAGTAAAGTGCTTGATGGAAATGGATATGTTTTTAGAATAATTTAGTGTAATCATTACTTAATCAAACTTACATTTATTGTCAAAGTTGAATGGTGTTTAAAGTAAAATAAAGTCATTTTCCTTTTGGTGTTTCAGCATTGTTGATTTTTTCAAACTTTATTTTTGAAATTTCTATCACCGAAATCACTAAACTAGTTTAAATTTACTTTTTTTAACTAAAACAAAACACTATGAGACATATTGTATCGGCATTTGCTATATTAGTTTTCTTCAACAATTTAATTGCTCAAAAAAGAATAGGATACTTGGCCTCATGGTCTGATGGTTTTGAACAAGTTTCTTTCGAACACCTAACCCATGTGAACTTTTCATTCATCACTCCTTATGGAAATGGAAGTTTAAGAGAAGATCGTTTTGAGGGTGACAAACTTTTTGATGTGGTGAAGAAAGCCAAAAAGACAAACACCAAAGTTTTGTTAGCAATAGGTGGCTGGGAACTTGGCGATGGTGGGGGCAATGACGAAGCATTTGAAACCCTAGCTTCTAACGAAAAATCAATCAATGCCTTTGTGAGAGCTGCGATGAGAATGGTGGATGATTATAAGCTTGATGGAATAGACATTGATTGGGAATATCCTGACGAAGGAAAATCTGCCGAAAATTTTGCTAAACTAATGAAAGCCTTGAGTTTGAAACTCAAAGAAAAAAACAAATTGTTGACTATGGCAGTAGTAGGTCATGGAGAACACACCAAAGGAGTGCTTCCTGAAGTTTTTGAATACGTAGATTGGGTGAACATCATGAGCTATGACAATGCGCCCGGGGCACATTCCACTTTTGAATATGCTGTACAATGCTTAAATGAATGGCAAGCTAAAGGGTTGAGCAAAGAAAAAACAGTCTTAGGTCTTCCTTTTTATGGTAAATATCCTGAAACAGCTTATAAAGATTTGGTTTTTAAAAATAAAGAAAACGCTCAGAAAGATGAAGAAAAAGGAATACACTATAATGGAATTTCAACCATCAAAGCAAAAACGAGGTTAGCGATGGAGAGAGCATCAGGAATCATGATTTGGGAAATCACCCAAGATGCAAAAGGAGAACTTTCATTGATGAAAGCCATTCGAGAGGAGATGGAGAAAAAATAAAAAAAGGGGCTGAAAGCCCCTTTTTGGTCTTAGTAAAATCAAACATAAAAAATCACTCAAAATTTGTGAGGGATTTTATTGTCTTAATAGAATAGACTTATAACTAAAAGTAATCCTAGTATTTAATGTTCCACTTGTGCCGTTCTCAACAGACTCAACCCTTAGCAAACCTTTTATTCCTCTCGAACTTTCAAACCAATAGTTTTTCCCACTTTCTACAACAACGTGAGAAACTGAGCCTGTCAAGGAAGCTTCGAGAAGATTCATAACTGTCAACTTAGAAAAATCTTGATTAGTTTCTAAGAATTTTACCTCACCAGCTACACTAGACAAGCCATTGTAAAATGCTTTATCCGTTAGTTTTAAACCAATGTTTGTCAATGTGTCTAAATTGTTTTTCACTAGTTCAGCTGAAAACAGTTTTGGTTTATCCAAACTGTCGTTTGCAAAAACAAAATCAATTAAATTTCCTTTGATTGTAGCTTCTGAAACATTGATAGATAAAGCTTGAACTAAAGAAAAGAACATTTTTTTGTTATTTATATCACCATCCAATTCATCGATAACAGCATTTTGTGTAACCAACTGTTGGTTTTGTGATGAAACTGCAAAGTTCACAGGAGTAAGTATGAACTCAAAAACTGACCTTGTTAACTTTTTATCAATAATAATGAAACTTCCTTTTGTCACTTGTTTCACATTTGGTAAAGTGAATTTTATTATTGTTTCTTTGTCAGAATCAAAGTTTCCTTTTATTGTGTTAAGACCAACCCAATCAAAAGGCACATTTTGTAAACTTAGTGGGCTTCCGGCACCATTTACCAAATCGCCTGGTCTCGAACCAGACCAAACTGTTTGGTCACCGAAAAATTTGTAATCTATTTGCTCGAAACCACTTTCTGCTTTTGCTCTAATTTTTACAGTCACATTTGAGTTCACTGGAATATTTGATGGAAAAGAAGTAAAGGAATATGTTTTGTTTTCTTCCGGGACAAAAACATGTACACTGTCCACCGAAAACGAACCCACAGGAGTGAGATTGTCTGCCTTTTTGCAAGATTGTAGTAGCAAAGCACTTACAATCGTTAAAATTATAATTTTTTTCATAATACAATATTTTTGTGGTTTCAAAATTTATGAGAAATTGTTACTAAGAAATTTCTACCTGCCATAGGAACATTCAACATTCCTGAGTTTACAATACCACTAGGAGTTCTGATTTCCGAATTCAATAAATTTCTAACTTGCAATTCCAAACCAAAGTTGCTAGTGATTTCGGTAACATAATTAAAGTCAACTAAGGTGAAGCCGCCAAAAGTAACATTATCTTGGGCAAAACCATTATTTCTCAAGAATGGATGGACTACACCGCTTCTGTAACTTTCAATAACTCTATTAACCAAAGTAAAAGACATTTTTTTGGGTGCCAAAAGATTATAGGTCGCAGTTAAATTGAACTTCCTTGTAGGAACATTAGCCACTTGATTTCCATTTGGATCTTTTGCTAGAGCTTGAGAATAGTTAGCCCCAATTTTAATATTTTTTATGGGTGTCGTTGCTCCTTCCAATTCAAAGCCTGTCGCATTGATTGTTCCGGGCAAGTTAGTGTTCACACGCGTATTGCTAGTGCCAACAGTTGTTGAACCTAAAGCATCTCTAGTCTGATTTTGAAAAACTACCCCTTGAGCACTGAACATGCTGTTATTGAAAGTGATTGCACCTTCAAAGCTTCCAATTCTTTCAGCATTCACATTGGGTACGAGATTTGCGTCTCCGGGATTATTCGATCTGCTTAAACCTGCTTTCGCTTCTTCGTTCAAACTAACTTCTTTGATAAGCGGGGCTCTTAAAGCAGTTCCATACATAAACTTTAAATTGATCTCTTTAGTGATTTTTTGAACCAAGGCAATTCTAGGAGAAAGTTGGTTGTACTTGTTAGTTACCTCTTTGTTTTGTGCTGAATAAACACGTCCTGCATCCATTCTAACACCTGCGGTGATGTTTAATCCTTCCAAGAAGTCAACGTTCTGTTGAAGTTGAAGATAGGCCGAATAAATGTTGTAATCACTTGAGCGTGGAACAAAAGAATTGTCGTTTTGATAAGTGACCCCGGATTGACCATACCAATAAACAGCATAAGATTCGGGCGCTCACGTGTAATGTCGAGAAACAACGTTAACTCCACCAATCAAATTGGTTTTTTCCGCCAATTTATATCTGCCTTCACCCAAAAATTCACCATCTAAAACTCTAACATTGTAGTGACTGCCTGTCAAAGTACCATAAGCCGGATTAATGACTTGTTGGTAACCTTGTGTGTAAGCGTTTTCTGTCGAAAGATTTCCTTTTAAATATGAATTGACAGTTAGTTTATTGTTAATCTCTCTTTCATATTTTACATAAGGCACAATTTGTTCCCATGTCAGGTTATTGATTATTGAATTCTGGTTTTGATAAAACATCCAAAATTCTCCAAGACCGCCTGTTTTTCTGCTATAAATAAATCCAGAACCTAATCCTTTTAAAGAACCTTTGGTTATTTTATGGGAACCATTCATAAACAAACTAGTCGAATTGTCACGATTCAATGCATTAGCATTAGTAAACGTTCCATTTCCCAGATAGTCATTAGAAGCATCTTTACCAAAATATCCAAAACTAAGTCTTGAAACACCATTATCAGATTTATGATAAATATTGGACATTACCCTTCTATTAAAGTCATGATTTCCCGCAGAAATCTTTGACTCTACTTTAGTTCCGTTTTCTTGCATTTCCTTGCCTACAACGTTTATTACCCCAAAAAATGCTGATGTACCATATAGTGCAGATCCAGGTCCTTTTAAAAACTCAACTCTTTGTGCAAAAAACAAGGGTAAGTTTTCTTCACCTAATGCCATGTTTGCCCTAGCGTGATTATAGGGGATGCCATCAATCAAAACAAGGTGCTTGTTGTTATCAAAGCCACTTTGTTGCTGACCTCTAGTTTCGAAGGTTGTTTCACCAATTCCTTTGAAAGCACTGTAACCCGCTGTTATATTAGCCAAATCAGCTAATGTATAATAGCCGAGCCTTTCCATGTCTTTGTCAGTGTATGCAGTGATAGCTCCGGGTGCATCTGAGAGTTTTTCAGCTTTTTTAGAAGCAACCGTTACAGAAACGTTCATTAAATCTTCCAATGATAATTCAAAAACGTTTAAGGTGCTGTCGGATTCAATTCCACCGACTTTGTCTATTTCTTGCGCAATAGCAAGACTGGCTGACAGCGCCAGACAACTTAGTAAAGGTTTTTTCATATTTGATTTGTTTAAACAATGCGTGAAAATACGTAAGAATCTTACATGGGTAATTTTTTTTCGACAAACTCAAACAATAATCTTATCCACAAACAAAAAAGCGAGACAAACTCAATTGTCTCGCTTTGTATTTAGATTTTTAGTGTACTATAATGACAAGTATAACTACTTAGTTTTATTTTTGAGTAGTTCTTAGTTCATTTATTACATCTTCTAATTCCTTGTTCCTTCTGCTCATCTCTTCTTGTGTTGCAATCAGTTCTTCAGTGTTTTGTCTCATTTCTTCTTCTTGAGCTCTCAAAATTTCAGCTTGAATTTTTGATTCGTCTAATAGTTTTCGTGTTCTTTCGTTGACTTTCACAGCTGAAATGGAAGATGCAACACTTTCAGCGACTTTAGAAACAAATTCAACTTCAAATTCTTCTAAAACTTTGAATGAAGCAAGTTCAATTACTCCTAAAATTTTATCATTATATTTTAGTGGCATTATCACTATACAATTTGGGTTTGCTTCTCCTGTTCCCGAGGTTATATGAACATAACCATCAGGAACATCGTTCATAAAGATAAACTGACCCTCTTGCACACATTGTCCTACTAATCCTTCTCCTATTTCAATCTTTTTAGTGAGGAATTTTTTTCTGTCATAGGCAAAACAAGAAACCAACTCAATATAAGGTTCACCGCTTTCCTCATTGAGTACAAACATGCCTCCTTGATTCATTCCCGTGTATTTCACCAAAAACTTCAATACTGAATCATAAAGCTTATTAAGGTCTTGGTTTTCGGTTCTGAGAATCTCTCCTAGTTGAGCAACTCCATTGGTTATCCAGTTTCTCTGTTTGTCTTCTATGGCTGATTTCTTGAGGTTATCACGCATTTGAAGCAATGCCTTTCCCAAAACATCATTTTCACTTAAAATATCAAAATTGTTTTCGTAGTTTCCCTTTCCAATTTCAACGGCAAATTCTGTTCTTTTTTCTAGAACTTTCACAAATTCTTTTGAACCATTCACCATTTCACCAATTTCATCTTTAGAGATTTTGATATCAAAATCCGGAAATTCACCTTTGGTTAGCCTGAACAAAATTTCTTTCAAAGAATTGACAGGTTTAATAATAGATTGACTTAATAAATAGGTTGTGACAATGCCAACAGATATAAAAACTGCCATCAAAATCATATTTGCAACGTTAATGACATTGAAATAACCAATCATTGTCTGCTGTGACTTTAAAGTTAAGTCTTTTGATTTAATAAGAATTTCGTTAATCATCATACTAAGTTCTGATGATTTTTCATTCACTTCATCAGCTCTTGTTGATTCGTTTTCCATTCTTTTCATAGCATCTTGATAGTCATCAAAAGTCTTGAGGTCTTCCATGATGTCTTGAACAGTTTTAGCAATGGTTTCATATTTTTCAAAAGCTAATTTTAGCTTGTTTTCTGATGTAGTATCATTCCATTGAGCGAACAGATTTGATAATTTTTCCTTGAGCTCAGGATAAGTATTGTTAATCAATAAAGGAAGTTCTTTTTTATCAGGATGGTCTTCAATTTCGGTTTTCACCCAAGTGTTGGCATAACTTTGGGTTTTTAAAACCAATATTTGAAAGTCATTCAAAGCAACTACGCTGGGTTGCTGAACATTGGAAATAAACAAGGTGGAATTTTGGTTTTTTGTATTCAAAAAATAGCTCACAATCGTGTTGACTATGAAAACAAAAATGAGAATGGAGAATGAAATGACAATTTTTCCAACAATCCCATAAAAGAGTCTTTTCATATTTATTAAAAAGTTAGTCTAGTACAATTCCTAGTTTTTTCAATTCAGCAGCAACTTTCAAACCATGAGCTTCATTGTTTGCATTGCTTATTTCAAATTTTAGCTTTCCTTCAATCTCAACAAAATTGATGTCAGCACCCTTTTTTGCCCCCCCATCAAATTCTGTTACAAACAATGCGTTCATGGTTTTGGCAATTTTATCAACTTCTGCTGCTGCACTTTTACTTTGCTCTGGCAAAAAAATGATATGAGCTGCTGTGATTTCAGATGCTTTTTTAAAAGTCTTTACCACAATACTTTGACTTCCTACGGTTTTTCCTGACAAGGGTTGCAAATCTGTTGCAATAGGACAATCACCGACTATCGCAATCACAAAATCACCTGTTTTGGTGTTAGCCGGCCACTGAACATATTTTGTGAAGTGGTTGATGAAGCCGGCATAAATTTTATACTTAGCTTGAGAAAATGAGGTGTTGACACTTAATATAAAAATTAAGCAAATCAATAATAACTTTAAATAGCCTTTAACAAAAGTTATAATGCAATCTTTCATGTGGAGTTTTTTGGGTTTTGATTGCGATTACTATGCCG
>JBDNDT010000118.1:0-7463 GCA_046718985.1 Cytophagales bacterium | reverse complement strand
CATATTTCTACAAACTCAGCTTCGGGCAAACCTACCACAGGGGTTTCGTCGGCCATGATTTCGGTGATGAGGATTTCGCCTCGTTCGGGTCTTTTCCCAAGTCCAAAACTTATTTCAAAATCATTGGTTGTGTTTCCTGCACAATCTTTGATACCTACTATGTAAATTTTATTAGTTTGTCCTTCTGATATTGTATTGTTCAAAACCACCCACCATCTGGTGAAGTCAGAGTCCATGGTCACTAACTTTACAGAGTTGTTTTCAATGGAGAAATTGTTTAAATTTCTAATACTTGCAGTGTCTAAAGGTTCACTAAACACCAAGAGTAAAGAATCTTTACCTCTCAAAGTTTGAGAAATTAAAACAGGAGGGTCTGTGTCAGGGGCTAAATTGAAAACCGAGTTAACACGCCCGGGAGTTCCTCCACTTGGGTCAACAGAAGCAATCCAATTAGATGCCCCTGAACATGGTGAATTCGGGTTGATTTGTTCTAATGACCATCCTCCATTTCTTTTTTGTGCGTCACGATACCAAGTGTCTCTATAATTCACCTCGTCCACCACCAATCCGGAAGGTGATTTTAAGCTAATTCTGTCTCCTGAATTCACCAAAGCAGGAATTGAGGGAACACCTAATGTGTTTCCAAAAGACGAAAATTGACTCACATTACCGGTGCTACACAATATAATAAAGCTGTTTGCCTCAATAATAGCGTTTGGAATATTGATGTCAGTAGTGCCTTTGCTGAGTTTCCAATTGCCTATGTTAATATTGAAATTATTCGGATTGAAAATCTCGATAAACTCCGCATTGGGTAAACCAACCACAGGGTCAGGGTCGGGCATCAATTCGTTGATAATAAGTGAACGAGCAAAAGGAGTGAAATTAAAAAAATTGGCAATGGAGTTTTCAATAATTAGGTTACCTGCCAAGTCTTTTATATTTCTAACGGAAATGTTATAGCTTTTAGGGTTTTCAAAAGTTCCATCAACAGTCAAAGTCACCACACTTGAATCTTGATTTGATCTTATGGCACTTAAAATAGTAAATCCTTCTAAGCTGTAATTTGCAGGATTTTCTGCACTCAACTTTTCAACCGCTTCTGAAAATTTAATTTGAATGTTGTTGTTGTTTAAAACATTAATACTTTGAATCGTTGGTCTCACAGTATCTTTTACTATATTTCTAATCAGCACATCATCAAAGGAATACAAATTGAACCTTGAAGCAGTGGCATATTCACACAAAAAGCCAAAGTATTGTGTGGTTTTGAACTGATTATCTTTCACTTTCCCCTCACTAATGAAATTTGTTCCACCTGTTCTGTCAGAAAAAAACTCCCAATTGCCTTCTGTATCCCTAGTGATTTTTAATCTTACCCTAATGTTCCCTGAAAATGATTGATTTCCAACAAACAATTCTGTTCTTGTGTTGCCTTGTTGTCTACCAAACCTTAAAAAATCTTGGTTGGTTTCGCCATATTGTATGTAATATCCATTGAGCGGTTGTGTCAAATTGCTTTGGTCAGAAGTTAAGAACGCCCTAACAAAAGTGGTGGAGGTAGGATTAAAACCTAAGTCAATCAAGAAGTTCCATTCAGTGCTGTCAATCAGAGTGTTAGGAGTGGATAGGTAAATTTTTTGATTGGTAGCATTGTTTCCATTGCTTTTCAACATGCCATTTGAGATTTGGAAAAAATTGAGGTCGCCCTGCCAAATGTTCCCATTTAAACTTCCTGCATCAAAGCTGTCTTCCACTTGTGAAAATGAAAAAAATGAAAGGCTAATTAAAACCCCGAGAATCAGTCTTTTATTTATCATTGAAAATCACGGACAAAACAAACGTAAATCTAAAGAATTTACTATTTTTGCGACCCGGTTTAACAATTTATTAACGATAAAATAAAACTAGATAAAAATGAAATTAGCCTTGGTTGGTGCCACCGGCTAGGTGGGCGGAGAAATGCTGAAAGTTCTTGAAGAAAGAAATTTACCGGTAACTGAATTTATTCCTGTTGCTTCAGAGAAATCTATCGGTAAAGAAATCGCTTTCAAAGGCAAGAACTATAAGATTGTCAGTGCGCAAGATGCCATAAATGCTAAACCGGCAATAGCCATTTTTTCAGCAGGGGGTAGCACCTCCTTAGAATTAGCTCCTAAGTTTGCAGAAGCGGGAACATTTGTGATTGATAACTCCTCTGCTTGGAGAATGGATCCTACTAAGAAACTAGTGGTACCTGAAATCAACGCTAACGAACTTACAGCCAATGATAAAATTATCGCTAATCCCAATTGTTCTACCATACAAATGGTATTAGTCTTAGCACCATTGCATAAAAAATATGGCATTAAAAGGGTCGTAGTATCCACTTATCAGTCTGTTACCGGAACAGGTAAAAAAGCGGTTGATCAATTGTTTAATGAAAGAAATGGAGTTTACGATGGACCAATGGCTTACAAATATAAAATTGACCTTAATCTGATTCCTCAGATTGATGTGTTCATGGAAAATGGATACACCAAAGAGGAGATGAAAATGATTAAGGAAACCAAAAAAATATTGAGTGATGACAGTATTGCTGTCACCTCAACCACCGTGCGCGTTCCTGTGATAGGCGGTCACTCAGAGTCAGTTAACATAGAGTTTCATAAAGAGTTTGACCTTGACGAATTGAAAGCCATCATCGCAAACACAGAAAACGTAGTTTTGATGGACGACCCTGCAAACCAAATTTATCCAATGCCGATTGATGCCCATGGAAAAGATGAAACATTTGTGGGAAGAGTGAGAAGAGATGAGACCCAAGCCAAAACGGTGAATATGTGGATAGTTTCAGATAATTTGAGAAAAGGTGCCGCTACAAACGCCGTGCAAATAGCTGAATATCTAATAGCTAACAAAATGGTTTAGTTTACAGCGATTACTGAAATTGAAAAATCCACACCCAAAAGGTGTGGATTTTTGATTTAGGAAATCTTCGAAATCAAAGAGCCTTATAGTGATGGCATAATCACAGAAAAAGGAACATGACCCACAAGTTTATAAGTACATAAGACCAATAATCCTAGATTTGATTGGAATTTTGTTTGAAATACATTACGGTCTTCACTTAACATTGATGTGGAATGAAATAATTTTAGAGAAAATAAACTTTTGATTTGTGGGATTCTAAAGTATCAAAGTACTTTTTTCCCAATATCAAAAAGCCCCAAAATCATCAAGGCTTTTTGATATCGTATTTTTTTGCAGACTCTTTTTAGTCTATCATTAGCTTCATCAGTTTGTTTTCATTCGTATTGCTAATTCTCACATAATACAAACCTGAACTAAGACCGGAAACTTCAATTTCCTCTTTAACCTCACCTGAACGCACGACCATACCTTGACTGTTAATCACTTCTAAATTCCCCTGTGTAATACCAATCACTTTGAAGCTATTTCTAGCCGGGTTAGGAAAAATCGATACTTCAAAATGAGAATTGATTAAACTAGTGGTTTTGCAGGCACTATCGTCGAACACATCACCTGAAATTTCCCAACCTTTTTCTAAAAGAGCTTGACGGGCAATCTGACCTTCTGTTCCATACTTCATACCTGTAGCACCCAATGTTCTTCCATTAGGTGTATTCGGATTGTTTGCCCAACCGGAAAGGGTAGAAGTGTAGTTTGCACAATCCATACCGGAATTATTGAGTATAGAGGTCATGTTGACTGTCGGATTTAATGCCCAATTTCCGATGGATTGGTTGAAGGATGAGGCATTTTCAAACATGCCATTCATGCTGACTACATTTTCTATGTTCCACTTAGCAAGAGGTTGATTAAATGATGTTGCATAATCAAACATTAAGTACATAGTTTTTACATTTTTTACATTCCAATTTTCAATAGGTTGATTAAAAGAGGATGCGTTTTTAAACATAAAAGTCATTTCGATAGCACTATCAGTATTCCAACTACCTATTGATTGATTAAAAGTTGAAGCACCCAAAAAAAGTCCAAAAAAGAATTTCACATTTCCTGTTTTCCAATTCCCTATTGGCTGGTTGAAACTTGTTGCTTCTCTGAAGGTATTACTCATGTTAACGACATTTTCTGTATTCCAATTTCCTAAAGGTTGATTAAAGGAGCTTGCAAAATTAAACATTTCAGATAGTACTGTAATTTTACTTATATCCCATTCTCCAATATTTTTTGGGCCATTTAGTTTAGTACAAAACTGAAACATTTTTGATAAATTCGTTACTTCACTTAAATTTGGGATATCTGTTGCAGAAATGTCTAAATTGCTACATCCTAAGAAAGAATGTTCAAAATTATTCCATACAACTGTTCCCCATTGTTCAATATTTAACAAGCAGTTTTTGTAGGAATCATTTACTTTTATTCTTCTGAAATTGTCAGGAGCGATTTTGAGGCGTATTTTTGCACCCCTTGGTAGGTCTGAAATAATAGCTGTACTTCCCGAAAATGTTCCATTTCCAGAACTTGCTGATGGGATAGTTTCCCACTCATAATTTACTGTCCGACTGTTTCAACATAAAATCTTAATTCTGTTGAGCTAACGCCTTCAAAGCTCAAATCCCAAACAGTAACAAAATAATCAGATGCTGTTTGTGCTTGTGTTTTTATGAAACAAGCCAAAAAAAGTATAATTAGTGGTCTTAGGGTTTTCATGGTCTTGATTTTTGTATTTGAGTATTTTTATTGAGTTTGAATTTAAAATAAATACTTTAAACCTTAATTTCCCAAAGGTCATTAGGTTTTTAAGAAATTTTTGATTAATTCTTTTGATTGAACTTGCAATGGTCGCTTTTCTATGCTCTTTAAATCTTAACTTAACTTCAAAATCTATCCAAAAAAAAACACCGACAAAATATTTGTCGGTGTTTAGAGATTAAATTTTTCTATGTTTCTTTTCGTGAAGCTTATTTCTTCACAATTTTCAGTGTGGCTTGTTTTTGCTGTTGCATGATTGTGACAAAATAAATCCCCTTAGGCAAATGACCTAAATCCACTTGCTGTGGCTGATGTTGCTCAAACATCATGCTTTCACCCAAAACATTTTTGATGGAAAGCACTTTGGTTTCAACACCAAAAAACAACTCTTTTTCTGTTGGATTGGGAAAGTGATTTAAATTTAGTTGTCGATCTTTTGTGCTTGTGTTAAGTTCAAACTTGAAATCCAAGATAATAGGGTCATGGTCTGAGCTTCTGAACGGGGTATTCATGTTGAGCAACTGAGGCTTGGGCTTGTTGGAGGCACGGTCATTGTCACCATAATTCATGGTTACGGGTTCGTCGCAGTTGATATGCCATTTGCTGGCTTTCACAAGTTGCTGTGCCAATTTTGGCTTCGCCAATGCATGGTCTAAAGAGCCTGCTTGTCCAAAAAACACAAAGCTATAAGTAGTGTCTTTGTCTGCAAAAAGGTCAACATAGCCTTTGCTTCTCAAAAAGTCTATGGGGTCTTCTTCACGATAAGCATTAAGATCACCCATAATCAATTCAAGATCTTCACCGTTTCCATATTCTAAAGGCAAACACCTCATGTACTCAATATATTTTACCAACGTATCAGCCATCCTCAATCTTCTGGGATTCCAGCAGCTTTGTCCATCCCCTTGGTCAGCTTCCAAACCGGAAGCCCCACCACAACCTTTTGATTTGAAATGGTTTACATTAGGAAAAATATAACGTAAACTACTTTTGTGTTTGAAACAAGCAGTCAATGGAATTCTGTCAAAGGTGATGGTGTCATCAATCAATTCATAACCAACTAATGAAACCGTTGATGGCTTATAGATGTATGCGTTCTTGATGGCATCACGACCTAATCTTCCGTTGGCGGCAAGATTAGGCAGTTTGGATGGTGTCACCGCAATGTCATAGATATTTTCGCCGTATAACACATTGAGGGAATCTAACAAGTCTTTCAATGATGAGCCTGATCCAAAACCATCGTTTTCCAACTCAATAAGACCTACAATGTCTGCATCAATTTCTTTCAATGCCAAAGCTATCTTTTTCACCTGTCTTCTATATTCCCTATCGTTTTGTGCTCCTCTTGAATTGGCTGATGTGAACACTCCATTCACGCCGTTGAAAAGATTCTCTACATTATATGCGCATACCCTAAGATTTGAATTTGCAGGTTTTTCCGGAGCTTCTGGTCTGTTGTTATAGTTAAATTGTGGGGTTGTGGTAGGGAAAATCCTGAAACTCCCAAAGTTATATGACATCACCCCTGTGAGCCTTTCTATGCTTGAACCTAATCTTAGAGTACCTTCAGGTGAAAGATAAGGTATAGGCGAGGGGAGTTCTTTGTTGCTGTTATCATCTAAAATGATGGTTCTTGCTGTGTTCAGTTGCTCGTAAGCGGTGATGGCGCTTTTGTTTGATGAACCGGTGAATGTTGTACCATTAGGGTCTTCGTCATTAGGGTCAATGAACATGGTTGGGATATACAACCTGCCCTGAGAGGACAGAGAGACTTCGCCATACCTTCCTAAATTGAAATTCTCGGTCACGGTCATTTTTTCTTTGAAACTGACTAACATACCTTCTCTGCGTTCACGAGCGATTTCGTTCATCGGGAATGAGATGAAATTTGGAATCACATCATAGAAACCTAAAGAAAAAAGGGAATCGTTCAATATTATGAATTGAGTTGTAGTATTTGTTTTTGGTTCGAGAGAGGCGGTTATGTTTGTGAGTTGTGTCAAATTAAAAGTTTCAGTCACAGTTCCTGTCACTTCAAGGTAATCACCCACTCTGAAATCATGGTTGCTGAGATTTACCCAAATGGCTTCAGAAGTATTTGTATCAGAATCTGCTTGTCTATAAGGTGTTTGGATGAAAAAACCATTAAACGAGTCTTGACCTTTAGAAACAAAAGTTACTGTGCCTAGAACAGTCACTGTTTGACCTACAAATGGGGATGAAGCACCTGTTCCTTGAACTGCTGCAATACTTTTGATGTTTTTCGGCTTGTCATTGTCAGCAATGGTGATGCTGAGTGTGGTGTTTGACCAAAACAAAGGTTCTGATACAGCAGCGGTGTTCAAACTAAATATCAAATTTTCGGTTTCTTCTTCGTCATCATCATCAAGAATAGTCAACAATAGAGTGTCAACAAACAATCCCGGGCTAATTTGAAATGCTGTTTTGCTCAAAGAATAATCTGTTGCAGTGATGCCAGTTCCCGAAATGCTAAATGGAATTGTAAATGCCTGACTTGGAGCTTTGTCTAGGGAAAGCCAAATTTTTACCAAAGTTTGAGCTTCCTCACTCGCCGTCAAGGTTGAGGCTGATATTGTCGCTGTAGGGCTTCCCAATGGCACAGGACTAAATTTGCCCAAATCATCCACATTGTTTTGCGGAAATGCCAACCACTCAACACTTGGGTCAAAGGAATCAGCACCATTGGCATCGCCTTGAGTGATCCAAGGTTTTCTGCGCAA
>JBDNDT010000117.1:0-7474 GCA_046718985.1 Cytophagales bacterium | reverse complement strand
GGCCGGTGCAAAGCTTTAGCGGCGCACCGAGCGACAGCGAGTGGTGGACAGCCCGACCCGATAGGGGCACGCCCAAATTTTTTCTAAAAAACTTACTGTTTAACCTTTATTCTTTCAAGTTCTTCAATTTTCAATTGAAGTTGTTTCAAACAATCAACGCAACTTGGGGAAGGTCTTGACATGCAATTTTCATCAAATACAAGGATTTGGTTTTTTTGATATGCCCTTAGTTTTTTGAAAAGAGTCACTGATGAAAAAAACTCATCTCTCATCGCAGAACTGCCGAAAACCAACACATCCGGATTCAATTCCAACACTGTTTCAGGACTGATTTGAGGATAAGCATTGCTGTTTTTGGGACATGCAAGACCTTCACCTGTTAAATGCTTCACCATCTCGTCCATGAAACTGCCTTCACCATAAATATATATGGGTTGTGTGGAAATCACTGCCATGATGTTTTTAGGTTTCAATGTTTTGTTTAAATCAAGAAACTCTTTTTCAAGCTTTTTGACTTTTTCAAATGCTGTCAGTGAGTCACTTAGCATTTTTGAAAGGTCTTTGAGTGATTCGAAAAACTGCGTGGGTTTTTGCGCTTTCTGAACATAAAATCCGATGTTGTTTTCTTTCAAGAAACCTATTGTGGCGACGCTGTTGAAACCATCTAAGAGGATTACGCAATCGGGTTTTTGCAACAATAGTGATTCAGAATCAAAAGGGTAGATGTTGATTTTGCTCAGTTCACTGAAAACCTTGGAGGTGTCATAGTTGGTGCATATCTTAAAATTATATTTTGAGCTGTCGAGAAAAATCAAGCACTCAGAAACAGAAGGAGCAAGAGAGGCTATCTTTTTTTGTTGGGTTTCTTCTTTTTTTTGTGGGCTTTGACAAGCAAAAATCAATGATAGCGAAATGCTGAGAAGAATTTTATTCATCATAATAAACTTTGCACCAAGTCATTTTGGTTTGCAAATCTTTAATGTCTTTTTTAGGAATTTTATTTCCGGTCAAATATAGGCTTTTTAGTTTTTTGAGGTTTAATATTTCGGTGGGTAAAACCGAAATTTCATTGATGGAAAGATCCAAAACCTCAAGCTCTTGAAGTTGACCAATGGTGTTGGGTAGGACTTTCAAAGCATTTCCTCTGAGATTAAGCATTTTCATTTTTTTCAATTCTCCGATTTCTTTTGGCAAAGCAGGAATGTCGTTTTTGGCCAAATTGAGTTCTTGCAAGAAAACAAGATTTTTCAAAGTTGATCCATTTAGTTCAGTTAATTTGTTGCTTGAAAAATCGAGTTGAATCAATGAGGTGCATTTTCCCAACATGTCAGGAAATTTAGTGAACTTGTTGTTGAAAAGACTAAGTTTCACTAAAAACTCCATTTTCCCGACTTCGGTCGGCAATGTTGAGAGCACTTTTGAATTGAAATCTGCGCAAAACACGATGTCAGGTTCAACAACTGCCAACTGAAGATTATAACATTGAGAAAGGCATGATGATTTCAACAACATATTAGCAGCGGCTGAATGCCCGAGTTTCATGGCTGAAATGAGATCATAACACAATTCTGTGTTGTCGAAACCCATTTTTTTTCCCATCATGTCTTTGGCGATTGCCCTCTGATAATAAGCTTCGGCATGTTTTTCGTTCATGCTGATGGCACTGGTGAAATCACCGATTGCTTTGATGAAATCGTTGGATTTCAAATTCTTCAAACCCGATTCATAATATTTATTGGCTTCAGGTTGAGCAAACAACAGGTGAGAGAACAGAAGCGTTGAGATGATTTGGAAGATTTTTTTCATATCGAATCACATAAGATAATCATACGGAAAAATGAACACAGCGTATGAAAAAATTCAGTTCATTTCGACAAAAAAATATAATATTTTGGTGGTTTAAAAAAATAAGTTGCTTAAAAAGAAGCTTTTATCTCTTTTACCCCTAAACTGTCAATGGCTTTTTGATAAAGCATATCCATCAATTCAGGTTTTTGAGAATAATAAGAAAAACTGGAATCTAAATCTGCCAGGCTATAGTTTTTGATGGCCAAGATTGAATCCATTTTTTGGTAATAAAAAACCCTTGTTGAGTCAATCAGTGCAAACCCTTGGTGTTGGGCAAATGCTTCTTGAATATGAATGTTCACAATCATTTCAACCATGTCACTTTCGGATAGTAATTTGAAGTGTGTTGGTTTTTTTTCGTTACAGAATGAAACGAAAATGCAGAAGAATGAGAAAAGTAGATAGTTGAGGTTTTTTGAAAACATTTCAATAGCTCTATATTTGCAAAGGTATATTTTTTTTCGAATGGCGTCAGAAATTTCAGAATTGTTGAAAAAACTTCGGAAAATCGAAATCAGCATTCAAAAAAAGCTTAATAACACACATCAAGGAAATTACAAAAGCGTTTTTAGGGGTTCAGGAATTGAGTTTGATGATGTGAGATCATATCAATATGGTGATGATGTGAGAACCATAAACTGGACAGTGACTGCAAAAGGTCATGGTGCTTTCGTCAATATGTTCAAAGAAGACAAAGAACAACAAGTCTTTTTTGTGGTTGATGTGAGTGCTTCTCAGTTTATCGGAAAATCTGAACAAAAAAAGATTGACATTGCCAAAGAAGTGACCGGTGTTTTAGCTCTTTCTGCTTGCAAAACCCAATCGAACATCGGACTCATTTGTTTTTCTGACCAAAAAGAAAAATACATCAAACCGAGCAAGGGATTGCCACATGTTTACAGCATGATTCACGCCCTATATACCTTGAACCCAAAATCAAGAAAGACCAATATTAATCTTGGTGTGAATATCTTGCAAAATTTGGTAAAAAAAAGAAGTCTTGTGGTGGTGATTTCTGATTTCATAGACACAGAATATCACAATTCTTTGGCATCACTTGCTTTCAAACATGATCTCGTGGTGATTCAAATCAGCGATTTGAGAGAAACCAACTTGCCAAGGCTGGGAATTCTTCCAGTTTTTGACACAGAATTGAAAAAAACATTTTGGGTGAACACTTCATCAAAAAAATTCAGAAAAGAAATTATTGAAAACCATAGAAATAACACACAAGAATTGCTGGATCTTTCCAAAAGAAACAAAATAAGCCATTTACGCCTATTCACCGGAGAAGATTATGTGCCAAAACTGATTGAATTTTTCAAACAAAGGGCTTCAAGAAGATGAGAAATTGGTTTATTTCAATGTTGTTACTTGAATGTTTGATGCTTTCGGCACAGCAGAAAGCAGAGGTGAAAGGTTTTTTCTTGAGCGATTCTGTGAAAGTAGGGGAACATATTGCTTATTCGGTTTCTGTGCAGTATCACAAAAAATATCAAGTTTTTTTTCCTGATACAGCATTTGATTATCAACCTTTTGAGTTCATCAGAAAAGAATTTTTCAGCACCAAGGAGAAAAACGGAAGTCTTTTTGACAGTGCAATATATTACTTGAGAACCTTTGAAACTGACAGTTTACTGGTTTATTCATTGCCTGTTTTTCTTTTCAATGCTAAAGACACCGTTTCTCTATTTTCAAACTTGGACACTGTGATGTTCAAATCGGTTTTGCCTGATACATTAACCAATGCAAAATTATTTAGCGACACCAAATTGGTTGAAATACCTAAGAAACCGAATTATTTATTACATGCAATATTGGTTTTGTCAGTGCTTGTTCTTTTCGCATTATTGTGGAAATTGATTGGAAAGAAATTATTAAAGATTATCAACGATTTCAATGTGAAAAGGAAACACAAAGTCTTTTTGAGCCAATTTGAAACCTGTTTGAACAGTTTGAAAACAGAAGATCGAACTGAAACCTGGAATCTTGCATTGGCATTGTGGAAGAAACATATTGGCTTGTTAACTTCAAAAAATGTCGAATCACTCACGACAAGAGAAATTTGCATTGAGTTGAACAACAACAACCTGAAAAAACCATTGCAACAAATTGACAACCGTGTTTATGGAAATGTTAAAATTGATCCTGCCTCTAATCTGAATTATCTTTTGGAGGTGGTTAAAGAAATTTTTGAAGAAACTCAAGGCAAAAAAACATAATGGATTTCAAGTGGTTCGACAACTATTGGTTTCTTCCTGAAACGCTTTTAGGATTTGAGTGGGAAAATCCTTTCTGGCTGAGCGCTATTCCGTTTATTCCTGTTCTATATCTGCTCAAATGGTTGGTTGTCAGAAATAAAAGACAAAAACTGGAGATTGCAAGGTTCACAGATAATAAACATTTCGATGTTTTTTTGTTGTTGAGATATATCCCGATTCTTATCCAAATGTTGGTATTTTCTTTGTTGTTGATAGCTCTTGCAAGACCACAAAAAACCAATGAAACCATAGAACAATGGACAGAAGGAATTGACATTGTGATTGCTTTAGATATTTCAGAATCCATGAAATTGATGGACTTCACACCCAATCGTCTCGAAGCTGCAAAAGAGGTTTGTGTAAAATTCATTGAGGGAAGAAAAAATGACAGAATAGGAATGGTTGTTTTTGCCGGAGAAGCATATACCTTAGCACCTTTAACAACAGACTACAGTTTGCTAAAATCACTCACTCTTGATGTTGATTTCAGCATGATTCAACAAGGTGGAACAGCCATCGGAAATGCTTTGGCTGTTTCGACGAACCGACTGCGAGAATCCCCCTCAAAATCGAAAGTGATTGTTTTGTTGAGTGACGGTGAAAGCCAAGCAGACTTGATTGATCCTTTCACAGCAGCCAACCTTGCTCAAGCCTATCATTGCAAGATTTATACTATTGCCGTCGGAAAAGACGGAAGAGTACTTTATGGATATGACCCTTTTGGAAGACCCCTAGAAGTTGAAAACAGCCTGAATGAAACCGCTTTAAGAAAAATTGCAAACATTGGGCAAGGGAAGTTTTTCAGGGCAACAGATAACAAAGCCTTGGAAAAAATATTTTCTACTATTGACCAAATGGAAAAATCTGAAATAAAAGAAAACAGATACAAAGACACCAGTGACTTTTATCAGATTTATCTGATTTGGGCCGCACTGCTTTTTGTGTTGTGGATGTTCTTGAAACCTACATTCTTGAGCAATCTTTTGGAAGATTAAATTGAAACATGAAAGCTGTTGTGCAAAGAGTTGAATATGCAAGTTTGAAAATTGATGGTGAAATCTTTTCCTACATCAACAAAGGCTATATGGTTTTGTTGGGTGTTGCACATGATGATGATGAACAAACAGCTAAATCTTTAGCCTCTAAAATTTGCAACTTGAGAGTGATGGCTGACAGTGAAAGAAAAATGAATCTTGATTTGAATAATTCCGGTGGTGAATTGATGATTGTTAGCCAATTCACTTTGTTGGCAAGTTTAAAAAAAGGAAATCGTCCCTCATTCACAGAAGCTATGGCTCCGGAATCGGCTAAGGATTTGTATGAGTTTTTCCTCAATGAATGCAAATCCATTTTAGGTGAACAAAAAGTGAAATCGGGAGTTTTTGGAGCAGATATGAAAATCGAACTGCTCAATGACGGTCCGGTTACATTGATTTATGACACTAAAAATCTAACTTAACATGAAAATCAGACCTTCAGGATTGTTGATTGTTGAAGACAAATTACTAACGTTGAAGTATAACTACAACGGAAATGAAGTTTTTGCCTTGCCGGGGGGAAATCAAGAAAACCAAGATGGATTGAAAGAAACTTTGATAAGAGAGTTTGAAGAGGAACTCAACTTGAAAATTTCAGTTCATGACTTGGTGTTAGTGGCAGAATCTTTAAACAACAAAGGAATAAAAATCCTGCATTTGGTTTTTAAAGTTGATTGTGAAAATCCTCAACCCATTATCAATCCTGAACAAACCTCCTGTTTTGGGTTTGATTGGTTGTCAATGAGCGAGCTTGATAAAATAAACCTATATCCAAACCTCAGCCATCATTTAAATAAACCGAATCAAAATCAAGTATTTCTAGGTTTATTGAATCAGCAATGGTTCTGACACTCTTTCTTGATTGTTGAGTTAGAGATAAAACAAATTTGAATTACTAAGAATTTTTCCAATCAATTTATCATATTTGAGAAGTTTAACTCCGAAAGCTATGAGCAAAAAGAAAATTCCAACTGAAAGAATGAGGGTTATGAACTCTAAAGATAATGGAGGTTGGAAACAATGGGGTCCTTATCTCAGTGAGAGACAATGGGGCACTGTGAGGGAAGATTACAGCCATGATGGTTCAGCTTGGGATTTTTTCCCACATGATCATGCCCGCAGCAGAACTTATCGCTGGGGTGAAGACGGAATTTTAGGTATCAGCGACAACAAGCAAAATATTTGTTTTGCTCTTGCGATGTGGAACGGAAAAGACCCCATCATCAAAGAACGATTGTTTGGATTGAATGGAAAAGAAGGGAATCATGCTGAAGATGTGAAGGAATATTATTATTATTTGGAAAGCACCCCGACACATTCTTATATGAAGGGGCTTTATAAATACCCTCAAAATGAGTTTCCTTATTCGCAGTTGGTTTATGTGAACCGCCAAAGAACCAAAAACGACCCTGAATTTGAACTCATTGACACAGGAATTTTTGACAATGATGAATATTTCGATGTTTTTGTGGAATATGCCAAAGGTGAAGAAAGAGACATTTTGATTGAAATTTCAGTTTTCAACAGAAGCTCTAAGGAAGCCACTCTACATTTATTGCCAACTGTTTGGTATCGCAACACATGGGCTTGGGGATATAGTAATGAAAAACCTCAAATGAAAGCATCAAAAAAAGGATGCATCTCCATTCAAAACTTCAAGATAGGAGATTATCAACTCCATTATGAGGGAAAACCTGAAATACTCTTCTGTGACAATGAAACTAATTATAAAAAATTGTTTGGTTCAGAAAACACCAGTGAATTTCTGAAAGATGGCATCAATGATTATGTTGTCCATGGAAAGAAGGAAGCAGTAAATCCTAAAAAAGTCGGCACAAAAGCAAGTTTGAAATATGATCTGAAAATTGCAGGAGGTGAAGTTGCTAAAGTGAGATTACGACTCACGCAAAAACAGTTTGAAGATGCATTCTCTAACTTTGACAGTGTTTTTGAAGAAAGAAAACAAGAATGTGATGATTTCTATGAGTGGCTTCAAAAACCCATAAAAAACAAAGACGAGAAAATGGTGCAACGTCAATCTTATGCAGGATTGATGTGGACAAAGCAATATTTTTATTTCAATGTAAACCAATGGTTAAATGGCGATCCTTCGATGCCTCCACCTCCTGAGCAGAGGAAGCATGGAAGAAACAGCAATTGGAGACATTTGAGCTGTGAAAACATTATTCACATGCCTGACAAATGGGAATATCCTTGGTTTGCCGCTTGGGACACCGCTTTTCACACCATTCCCATTTGCCGAATTGACCCTTGGTTTGCTAAAAGACAATTAGAAATTCTGTTGAGGGAATATTATATGCATCCAAA
>JBDNDT010000116.1:0-7519 GCA_046718985.1 Cytophagales bacterium | reverse complement strand
AAGGAAAAGAAGGCAACTTGATTAAAAAACCAATTAAAAAAAGAAAGAACACAAAAGCCCTTGCATCGAAACTGAGGATTGAAGAAGGGTTTTCCCAATTTAATTGTGATTTTTCGGGGTAAAATTTTTTGTCAGAAAGAGCTAAGAGGTTGAATGTATGTTCTTTTGTTCTTTGTTCAACTACGCTTGTTTTTGGGTTTTTCAACTCAGGGATTTCAGATGAGAGAGTGGTGATGATGCTTGCGGCAAGAATGAACAGAGAACCTAACAATGTATAAAGAAAAAACTTGATAGATGCATATTCTTTTCTAATCCCACCCCAAACTGCAATGAGAAAAAACATAGGCAAGAGCATAAACTCAAAAAAAACAAAAAATAAGAACAAGTCTAAAGCTAAGAAACAACCATAAATTGAGGTTGACATCAATAGGAAAAGCGAGAAATAAGCGGTTGTTCTGTGCCTCACTTTCCAACTTGCCAAAACACCGATGATAAGAATGATGCTAGTGAGCAAAATCAGAGGCATATTCAATCCGTCAACACCCAAAAAGTATTCAATGTTTATTGCACCAAAAGCACCGATTTCTAAACGAATCCAATTAGTTTTTTCAACAAGTTGCGGAATCGAAATAGAAGGGTCAAATTGTGAAAAAGCGTAAAAGACAATAATTGTCTGAAGGGAAATGGCAAACAAACTGATTGAAAAAGCTCGTTTAGAGTTTTCTTTATTCAGCAGAAATAAGAATGGAATGAAAAGAAGAGGTAAAAAAACAACAGCACTCAAAAGTGGCATTCAACAATTGTTTAATGAGAGTGCAAATGTAAACAAAATGGAGGGTGAAGCAATTTTATAAGGGCAAAAAAAAGCCCACATTTCTGTAGGCTTTTTTTGAAATTTTATTCTCAGAAGAATACAAATAATTTCTTGCTGTTTTCATATTTTGCAAAGTTGTCTTTGCTCAACAAAGCATAGATAAAGTCAACACATGCAATTGGAAGTGGAATGAACAAGTATCCTAAGCAAAGATACCAAGCTCCGTCAACACCCATGTAAAAACGGTGAACTGCAAGACCACCCAAGAAAAAGTCTAATAACAAGAACACAATAAGGCTCTTGTCACCTTTCAATTGAGCGTTTGATTGTGCTTGAGCAACTGACTCAAGTGAAAAATTAGCGTTAGCATATTCAAATGTCATGTCATTTGAGGCTGCAACTAGGTTTTCAACAGTTGTTTCATTCAAGAAATACTCACTGTTGTTAGCTGATGCGTTAGCACCGAAAAACATCAAAAATGATGCTACAATTGTTAAGATTAACTTTTTCATTTGAAATTGTGTTTAAGATTTCATCGCAATTTATGAGGGTTTATTCAAATTAAAAACATAATGCTTATATTTTTAATCAATTTGAATGCAAATATTTTACAAATCACTAAGGTATAGCGACTTTAATTCAAGATTATAATTGTTTTTTTTTGTTGAGTTGTATTCACCAATGTATTTGCTAGTATGTTTCTCAGCGCCATCTCTGAATTTATACCATAAACCCCACCCAATAAACACTGCTGATGCATATAATTTATGATAGGCTAAGAGAGCAGTTGCTCCAAGAAATGTTAATTGAAAAGTTGCATTTAACGCTCCTTTTTTGGGCTTGTTTAGATAAAAATAACTTCCTCCCGGTATAAATACTCCTAACAAGAACCTTTTTATTTCCTTTTTTTCTTTGGGTTGTCCTTTCTGATACAATTTCAAAATTTGTGTTGATATTGAATCATTAAAAATTGATTGACCGATAACTTCTGAATTAAAAATTGAGATTGCTTTATCATAATTTCCCAATTCATGAAGTGCTAATATCCTTAAAATCTTTAGTTTAATTGGCAAATCACTATAATTTGAAGTGTTTTCAATTGTAAAACTACAAAATGAATATTGTTCGCTGAGATAGTAAGCACTTGATAGTAAATAAATGTAGTTTGTGTCTTTAATAATTTCTTTCGTTTTAATTTGATTAAGCCTTTGGATAGATCTGAAATAGTTGTTCTCTAAAAAATATATTCTTCCAAGCTCAAATAATATAGAATCTTTAGATTTTAATGAGACAGAATCGCTATTTAATTCTATTTCATAAAGTCTATACTCCAAATTGGCTATGTTTTCTAATATCTGTGAGCTAGTTGCCCACAAACTATTTGAAATTAGCCAAAAACCAACCATTAAGTGCTTCACTGCATTCATTTTTGAGTTTTCTCTTTTTTGCAAGTTCTGTTCTTTTGTAAGCGTTATAAGTGCCTACTAAATTTCCTCCATAAAATGTCAAAAAAGCTCCGGCATAAGTTAAAGAAAATACGCTTAATAATCCTTTTCGAATGGCAGCCTCTAAAAATAGACCTGCAAACACTCCATTACTCATCATTAAATATACTGCTTCACCAGCTTTGCCATAATATTTTTTCCCAAGTCCCGGAATTATAGCTGAAACAATCAACGCTCTTGTCAGGCTTCTTTTGTTTTTTTTTTGGTATTCTTGAATGGATTTGTCAATTTTTTTGAGGAAAATTAAATTATTCAATGATGAGCTGTCTATCTTTTGAGCATAAGATATTGCTTCATTAAAATCTCTTTTTTGAACAGAATTTGCTACTGAGACAATTAGGAAAAAAGTTTCAGTTTCTGAGTTTATGAAATCGGTTTTTCTTTCAGCCCATTTATCGTTGTTGCATAAAATAACGGCTTTTAAAGCTTCGTGCTTTTGATTTAAGCTGTCTAATTCTAAATCTAAAACAGTTAAATCGCTAGAGTTTAAATTGAATTTTGCAATTGCTTTGTTGTAATTGATTTCATATTTAATTTGACCGTTGCAAGAGTCGGTATTTAAACTCATTAACAAATCAAACATCTTTTTCTCCAAAAGATAGTCTGAAAAAAGTTTATCACAATTTTGAGCGGAAAGCCATGAATTTGTAATGAAACATAAAATTAAAAGGCTTTTGATTAATACTCCCACGGGTCATCAATTATTCTATTTTGAAAAATATCATTACGACGATCAATATCTTCGATAGCAAAACCGTTGCATCGTGTAAGTCGATCAGCGGTCATAAATATTCCCTTTATGATTCCATTTTTTTTAATGGATTGTTTGCTATATTCCGAACATGAAATATGATAAGGGCAACTGCTGAAAAATTGTTGTGAGATAACATTTTGGTAAAAATATAATGAACCAGCAAAAAAAAGTTTTACGGGATTGTATTTTGAGAAGATATTCTTACCTGAAATCAAAAACGGTTTTTTAGTTTTCGTTGACTTTTTTTCTTCAATCTTTTTATGGTTTGAAATTTTTAAGAAAATAGCATTAACATCTGTTTGAGCATTCACTAACTGCAAACTTAATACTATGAGAAGGCTACTCCAAAATAACTTTAACATCTTTAGGTAATTCGTAATACAACAACTGTGTGTTTAAGTTTTGATTAATTGCGATGTTGCTATATTTTTGAATGGTGACAACAGAGTCAATTATTTTCCCTTTTTTTGGGTCAAATTCATAATTGAATTTTGTAATTTTCATAGGTAAGGAATGGCCATCATTATTTTTGAAATCAGTATAAAATATTTTTTCTGAGACTCTGTTTTTTATATCAATCTCACTTTTAAAAATAATTATTCCGTCTTTCGAAACTGTTTTTATGGTTGAAATTTGGTTAGACAATTCAAGCGGTGGAGTCCAAAGTTTTACTAGCAATCCATCTTCATTTTTAATTTCCTTCACCACAAAACCTCTATCTTCAAGTCCTAAAGATTCTTTGTTTTGAATAAATTGATAAACCACATTTTCTCTCAATAGTGAAAGTGTAGATTTTGTTTTTAATAATTCATTTCTTTTTGGGTCAAACAACATTTGATTACCTCCCTTTTCTTCAATGTAAATAATGTTTTGTGGCATCGTTACATTTAAGATGGTCTTCTTTTGCTCATAATCAATGAGCCCGGTTGCTTTCTGTGTTATTTTTCGACCTTTAGAAATGGTTATGGTTTCTAATTCAAATGTTAATTTCAATGTCTTCAGATTTGAAGACATTGAAATTAATGAAACCAATAAGATGATTATGACTGAGTGTTTTCTCATTTTTTAGCTTTGGCAAGCTTTTTTGCCATTTTGTTCAAAGATTTTGGAAGTTTCTTTTCCAAGTCAACCATCAAGTTGTCTGTTGCTTCATCAACCATTTTCTTGATTTTTGCCGGGTCTGTAACGTAACCATCTACTGCAGTAACACTCGAGTTTGATTTTGACCAATCTTTAAGTCTGAAAATACTTTTGCCTTCTTTGTTATACAACTGCATGTTCACGTAAGCTTTGATTCTTTTGGCTTGAGATTCCCATTGCACCAATGTCATCAAAAATTTCAAAATTGAGAAAACAAATGGCAACAGCTTCAACGTCTTTGTAAATTTCAAAAGCTTTTTTTATTTTGTCATTGTCTGTTGATGAAATGATGTGGTATTCATTTGCGGCAACCAAATAAAGATTTATCAAGGAGTTTGGGTTATTTCTTGCCAATTGAACATAATCCTGAATGCCCACAACTTCTTGCTTTGGTGTGAATGGGAATGGAAATTCGGAAAACAAGTTTTTATTCAGTTTTTTTTCAAACTTGTTCAATGATTCAATAAGAGAAAATGAGCTGTCTTTAGCAAGTTTTTCAAGGACTAATTGATACCCAAGTCCACCTCCAATTACTTGTTTATCACCCCAAATTGAAATGATGGTTGCTTTTGTAACAGTTTCTTGAGCATTAATACAGATGCTCAACGATGTTAAAATTAAAAATACCAGTTTTTTCATGATCTTAGTTTTTGGTTAAAGTAAATGATTTCATCAAAAAAATTAAAAGCCCAAATATATACCAATAATGGAAATACAACAATAGAAAGTTGATTGAATTCCATTGCTTCTTCCGGATTGAAATGAATCCATCTTTGAATTGCTCTTGTTATTCCGCATGCGTAACATTCCATGTTGAAAATCAATTTTGACATGCAAAGAGATTTGCCATGGTCAAAATGGTTCTCGGGCAACAAGAACAAAAGAATTGGAACTGTTATGTAAGTGATAAGAAACAAAAGCGAAAAATATTTTCCGTACTTTTCGCTTTTTCTATGCAACTTAAATAAAAACATTAAATTCTGTCTGTGTAACCATCTTCCGGTTGCAATTCACCAGTTAATATTCTGATGATATCAATCAACCACCAAATGCCACAACATCCAAGTGTTAGTAACTGAACAATACCGATGATCATGTTATTTTTTCCGCCAAGGTAGAACCTGTGTATTCCGGCAATTCCTGTAACTAAAAAGACCAAACCAAGTATTAAGGCAATTATTTGACTTTTGCCTTCTTTTTTTGCCACCGTTTTTACGATAGACTTAACTTCTTTCTTATCTTCTTTTGAAAATTTCTTATACTCTTTTCTTAACTCGTTAGCTACTTTGAGTTTAGAAACTTTTCCAGGTGAAGAAATTTTTTGTTCTTCCTTTGAAGATTTTGTTGCATCTGATGTTTTTACTGCGTCATCAGCGTAGTCAAAATTATCTTCCACTTGTGCCTCAGCATAAACTTCGGTCAATTCCTGGGTTTGCTTTTTTGAGTTTGAACTCGTTTGGCTCTTATAGCTTTTTGAACAAGAGAACAAAAAAAACTAGTGATAATGTAAAAATGATTTTTTTCATTAGATTTATGATTTAACTAATGCAAACTTAACAATGAGAGTGTATAAATGAAAATTTGAAAGTAATTTTTGATAAACTATTTTCAAAAACGTTAAATATCATTTATAAAGCTATATTATTTTTTTAAAAAAAAACCACCCTTTCAGGTGGTTTTTAACATTTTCAGGATATAAAGCAATCAATATCTGTATTCGTCACTCTTGAAAGGACCTGACACAGGAACACCGATGTAATCAGCTTGGTCTCTTGTCAATTCATCCAATTGAACTCCGATTTTCGCCAAATGCAATCTAGCTACTTTCTCATCTAAGTGTTTTGGAAGTGTATAAACTTTGTTTTCATATTTTGAGCTGTTTTGCCACAATTCCAACTGTGCCATCACTTGGTTGGTGAAAGAGTTAGACATCACAAATGATGGGTGACCTGTTGCACAACCCAAGTTTACCAATCTGCCTTCTGCTAAAATGATAACATCTTTTCCGTCAACGTTATAAAGGTCAACCTGTGGTTTTATATTCACTTTAGTGTGTCCGTAGTTTTTGTTCAACCATGCCATGTCAATTTCATTATCGAAGTGACCTATGTTGCAAACGATGGCTTTGTCTTTCATGGCTTGGAAATGTCTTCCAACCACAACGTCTTTGTTCCCAGTTGCAGTCACCACAATGTCAGCATGTTTAACAGCTTCATCCATTTTCAAGACTTGGAATCCATCCATAGCGGCCTGTAAAGCACAGATAGGGTCAATTTCAGTGACAATCACGCGAGCACCTGCACCCAACAATGAAGCTGCTGAACCTTTGCCCACGTCACCATATCCGGCAACTACGGCTACTTTTCCTGCCATCATGATGTCAGTGGCTCTTCTGATTCCGTCAACTAATGATTCTTTGCAACCATATTTATTGTCAAACTTCGACTTGGTTACTGAATCATTGATGTTGATAGCCGGCAAAGGTAATTTACCGATTTTTTCTCTGTCTTTCAATCTGAGAACACCTGTTGTTGTTTCTTCAGAAATACCTTTGATGTTTTGAATCAACTCAGGGTATCTGTCAAGAACCATGTTGGTCAAATCACCGCCATCATCCAAAATCATATTTAACGGTTTTCTGTCTTCTCCGAAGAACAAAGTTTGTTCGATGCACCAATCGAATTCTTCCTCATTCATACCTTTCCAAGCATAAACCGAAATTCCTGCAGCAGCAATAGCAGCGGCTGCATGGTCTTGGGTTGAGAATATGTTGCATGATGACCAAGTCACCTCTGCTCCAAGTTCAACCAGTGTTTCAATCAATACGGCTGTTTGAATGGTCATGTGCAAACAACCTGCAATTCTTGCACCTTTAAGTGGTTTTGAAGAGCCAAATTCTTCTCTTATGGCCATCAAACCGGGCATTTCAGCTTCAGCTAGTTGGATTTCTTTGCGTCCCCATTCTGCCAGAGACATGTCTTTTACTTTGTACTTTACGAATGTATCTACCATGATTAAAAATTTTCTATAAGTGGTTAACACAAAGTTATTCTTTTTGTTGCTGAAAGCCAAGTTTTTTTAAGATTGCTGATTTGGATGTATGATAAGTTTGAAAAAAATAGCTATTATTAGAACCTCATATCACATAATTTCGTTAATTTTGTTGCTTCAACTAAATCATCATTTACATATGAAAAAATTTACAATTTTAGCTTCCTTTTTTTCCTTTAGTTTTTTGATTGCACAATCTAGTTACCATTTAGGAAATTTAAACATTTCAACAAATGCTGGTCAAATCAGTTACAA
>JBDNDT010000115.1:0-7527 GCA_046718985.1 Cytophagales bacterium | reverse complement strand
ACCGTTGGCACTGTAACCAATTGCAAGATTTAACCATTTTGGTATTCTTTCATGATGAACAATTTTGTTCACAGGAAATGACAACCAATAAGTATGACCATTATAATCATAAAGAAAACTTTCAAGTTGGTTATTGCCCAATAATTCAGGAACTGCTCTTGCATAAGAAGAGCGTTGATAACTCATCTTTAACTTCACTATTTGCTCCTGCCATAACAGTTCTTGCCCAACAAACAAAGCAGAACCGGCAGCATTGGCGATCATATCTCCCCAAGAAAATCCCCATCCGGGATAAATTCCATCAAGTATTTCTATGGGTGCTTGCATCACAAACCCTACTGCGCCACCATAAATCAAGGATTTCCTTCGTGATACTCCGGCATTTCTTAAACTGTAGTAAGCAATATAACTTTCTTTGTATGCCGTTAGCGCATGTCCGCATTTATCAACCTGAAGATAACCGGCATTGTCATTATAAAAATGAATAGGAACCATTTCTTGATCTTTGTACCAAACGAAAGATAAATAGCTTAAACCTGCCGCATAAATGGCAGTTTGAGTAGATATTGCTAATATAAGCTTCTTCTTGTCAAGACTATCCGGAAATTGTTGTTGTTGTTGTGCCTTTGTATTGAAGCATACAAACAAACAAACTATACCCCAAAAAAGGCTTCTCATCAATTGCTAAGTTTTCTTAATATATAGAAAACAGCCGAAAAAACATCTTTTTATAAAGAAAATAAACTGTTTTTCCTTCATAATTCTCAACGTCTCCGCTGATATTTAAAAACTATTAAATCAATGTCGTTAAGTAGAGGTGTCTGAGACCTCATTGATGTCAAATGTATATTGCAATTATAAGTTTTAATTACTGCTTTACCCCGAAGGAGTCAAACATTGTCCTATTTCTATTGTGCAAATTGACATTTGAAGTTTTCAGATTTTCTTAAAAACGTTATTGACTATTCAATAATAAAATTTCGAAAGGATAAGTTTAGTATCCCTCTGCTCGATATAAATGAACAGTCAATATTAAAGAAAGCGACAAATCAGTTTAAGAATTGTGCTTATATCAAGCCCTAGACAGCACCCGAACTATAATCACCACCAAACAAACCAAAAACATTAGCATAGAGATTTTGTTAATGGTGTGCATTGCCCTGATATTGAAGTTATTTGGTCTGTTTGGATCTTTTTTTCTGAACCAATAAGTGAATACTTCTCCAAGCTGAAAATAACGTCTGATGTCCATTTTTCTAAATTTAATTCAATTCAATATTTGAAGGTTCATTCCATCTGCCATCTGTTTTGATGAGTTCGATGAGTTCATCCAGGGCTTTATCGGCATGAACAGCCTTTTTTACAACCTCCTGACCTTTATACAGTGCAATCTTATCCTTCCCCACACCTACATATCCATAGTCAGCATCTGCCATTTCACCCGGTCCGTTCACGATGCATCCCATAATTCCGATTTTCACACCTTTCAGATGGTCAGTTCTTTTTCTGATCATTGCAGTGGTTTCTTGAAGATCGAAAAGCGTTCTTCCACATGAGGGGCATGAGATATATTCTGTTTTAGACATTCTGGTTCTTGCCGCCTGCAAAATGCCGAATGATATGCTGTTTACTGCTGTTAAATGTGCATTTCTCTCGTTTTTGGAAAGTGAATTGAGCTCAATAAGTTCATTTGACAAAAAGATTCCATCACCTAAACCATCAATCAACAATCCACCAACATCTGTTGAAGCATAGAGAGATAATAAATCCTTGTTCAGTGTATCAAATTTTCTGGAAATCACAACCGGATTCTTGATTCCATGCTCGAACATGAAGAAAAACAACCTTCTCAAAGCAGCCATGGCATGGCTGTTATTGGTGTCAAAAATTAGAACGGCTTCAGAATCTGATTTAAGTTTAGTGTAAAACTCATTACTTAGGTCTTTATAAGTGATTTTAACAAATTTTGAAACATTTGAAAGTTGTTCATTCAAAAACTCACTACCACTCAAAAGAGGATATTTGTGATTTTTATTCTCTAAGGTTTTCCAAGTGTTGAAGTCTAAAATTTCCTTTAGTCCGTTGGGAAGCATAAAAGAAACAGGTTTTTTTCCTGAATAAATGTAATCAGCACCCAAATCATTCATATTCCACTTGTCAGGCAATGGGAAATAAAAATGGCCAATATTTTTGAGGTCTTCGTAATCTATATTTTCAATTTGGCTGAAATCAGCAATCACTCTGGGAACGTTATCATTCCCGAAATTAAGCACTTCATGACTTGTTCTTCTTTTATATTGAAAAGGGTTGACATAGATTTTCTCAACTTCTTTGATAGGTTTATGCCCCAATCTATTGTTGTAACGATCCACCAATGCCCTTGCCACAGGAATTTCGAATTCCGGAGGTTCGGTGAGAGAAACCCTTACCGTGTCACCCAAACCATCTTCGAGCAAAGTTCCTATTCCAACTGCAGACTTGATTCTTCCGTCTTCGGCTTCTCCCGCTTCTGTGACACCCAAATGCAAAGGATAAGGCAAATGTCCTTCTTCATCCAATTTCGCCACCAACAATCGATAAGCTTGCACCATCACTTGTGTGTTGCTGGCTTTCATGGATATAACAATCTGATGATAATTTTCATCTCTGCAAATTCTCAAAAACTCCAGTGCTGATTCTACCATTCCAAGTGGTGTGTCACCATAACGACTCAAAATTCTATCACTTAATGAGCCATGATTGGTGCCTATTCTCATTGCAGTTCCATATTCCTTACAGATTTTCACCAATGGCAAAAATTTCTCTCTGATTCTTTCCAATTCTGCTTGATATCCCGCATCAGTATATTCAATGGTTTCGAATTTCTTCTTATCAGCATAATTTCCTGGATTGATTCTAACCTTTTCCACAATTCTAGCTGCAACTTCTGCTGCATTGGGTGTGAAATGAATGTCTGCGATGAGTGGAGTGTGATGACCGAGCTTTATTAAACCTTCTCTTATATTTTTAAGATTATTGGCTTCATTGACGCTTGGGGCAGTTATTCTGATATATTCACAACCTGCATCAATCATTTTGAGACATTGTTCTATGCTGCCTTGGGTGTCCATGGTGTCAACAGTGGTCATTGACTGCACTCTAATGGGGTTGTTTCCACCAAGAGGTAAATCACCAATGTTCACTACGATGGTCTGTCTTCTTTTATATTCGGTCAAAGAATGACAATATTTTAAGTTATCGGTTTGAAGGGACAGTTCAAGCATAGACTTCAATTTAAATTACAACACAAATATAGACCTGAAAGTTATTTGTTGATGTTCTTTCTGTAATAGTAATCAATCACTTTGTGCATCAGCCAAAAAAGTATTCTCAACAAAATGATGAATGCTACTAATTTGAAGAGGTTGAGCAAGATGATCATGGGTGAATCACAACTCTAAATTATTATAATATTTGATAGTTTCGTTGAGTCTTTTGAAATCAAGATGGGTATTCACTTCTCTGAGGTGATGAGCTATGGCTAAAGATTTTTTCATTTGGCTTTCTTCGTTTTTCACCTTAGCAACCAGGTGAATGAGTGTTCTTTGTTTTCCTGCTGAGAGTTGTTTGAAGATACAAAAAGCTTCATCATCTTGTGAAAAAACCTCCACCAGCATTTCAGGAATATCCATTCCATATTCTGAGTTGTCTTCTTCTAAAATAACCTCTACTAATGCGCCAATTTGCAAAACATGTTTCTTGCAGAAAGCTTTGTTGAGCATGATAAAAAAATAACCCTGACCATGAGGCATGATAGCAGAATGCATGGTTTCTATCCCATTGATGTTGCATAGCACTCTTTTCCCATTTGAAGATAAAAACTCATTGGCTATTTCATTGGGTACTTCAATGTGCAGACCCCACAAAGAATGATTTTGAAATTTTTTTATTTCTGTTGTGAAGTTTTTTTGCATTGATGAATTTACATTTCCTTGATAATTTGATTGACCTCGTCTTCGGTGCTTTGAAGTTTAGCCCTTAGAAATTTTATCAGCTTGGCTGCACGTTGAACTTTTTTAGAAAGATCGTCTATCCCTATTTCTCCGTTTTCGATTTCCTCTACAATTTTCTTGAGCTCTTCAAAAGATTGAGCGTAATTTAAGTTTTCAGTTATTTCCATTTTCAATCACTTCTGTTATGCTACTGATAATGAGACCGTCTTCAACTCTTGTGTGCAAGATACTGTTTTTTTTAACCAATCTGACAGATTTAATTGCCTTTCCATTTATTGTTGACAAGCTGAAACCTCTCTTTAATGTTTTCGAAATTTCGGCCAAACTCAAATCTTTTTCAAAATGACCTAATGAAACTTTCTCTGTTTTTACTTTGTGCTCCACAAATTTAACAATCATATGATGGAGATGATTCAGTTCTGAACATGCAAAATCTTTTCGGTGTTTGGTGTATTGATGAATATTTTGAGTTAAAAATTGCAATTCATCTTTCCGGTTTCTTGTGCTGTCTTTTGTGTGTTCAACAAATCTTGAAGCCAAGTCTTGGATCAATAATTTGCTTTTTTGAACTGAGCTCGATGTTGTGGAAGAAATTTTCCAAGCATAATCATTTAGATTTTGCTTTTTGACATTCAAACTTTGATTTGCAATTCTAAAAACTGTGTGTGTAAGTCTGTCATTATGGCTCTGATGCTCTAAAAGCAATGATTTCGCTTTGTTGGCTATCAATTTAGCTTGGTTGTGATTGTTTCTTGAATGAATAGAGATAAGGTCTAAAGTATTCTTTTGAATGATTTTTGATGCTTTTTCAGTCAAATCATAAACTGTCAAAAACTTCTGAATGAGCCATTCAGCCAATTTTGTAGGTGTGATGGCATTGAAATGGGCAATCATTTCTGTGATGGTTTCGTTTGTGGCATGACCGATTCCGGTGAGAACCGGTAATGGAAAAGTGGCTATGTTTTCACAAATTTTGAGGTGGTTATAACATGTTAAGCCGATTTCTCCCCCTCCGCCTCTCACAATCACTACTGCATCAAAATGGGATCTCATCCCTTTGATAATTTGTAATTTCTGGCAAATATCATCCACAGCACCGTCGCCTTGAAGCAAACTAGGGAAAATTTGGGTGTCAAATCTGAACTTATGTGGATTCGACTCAATAATTTTCATAAAATCTGCATATCCTTTGCTGGTTTCTACTGAGATGATAGCGATTCTTTTTGGAATGAGCGGAAAATGAAGTGATTTATTAAGATTGAAAATATTTTTATCAATTAAAGCTTTTATGGTGTCTTGTTTTTCTTTTTCAAGGTCTCCTAAAGTGAAACTAGGGTCAATGTCAAGAATCCTGAGTGTTAGACCGTGATTTGATTCATAACCTATTTTCACAAGCATCAAGATTTTGATTCCATCTTTGAGTGGTTCTGAGGTGATTTCAAGAAACTTTTGGTTAATGAATCGATAATCATCTTTCCAGAGAGTGCCCCTCATTTGCGCCAGAACCTTTCCGTTTTGTTTTTCAACCAATTCAGGATAACAATGTCCTGAATGTTTATAAAGGTTCAACTTGTTCATTTCAGCTTTGAGCCAAAAAGCTGTTCCATATCTTTCAGTGATGGTTTTGTGCAAACTTTTAGATACATCAACCAATGTAAAAATTTTTCTGCTCTCGTTTTCGGTGTTTGATATTTGTGAAGACATAAGATATAATTTTTGTTAGGTTAAATCATTTCCTGTCTGAGCCTTGAGGTTAAATTAAGTCTATTTAATGTTTATTCTGTAAAATGTTTCACAAAAAAGGCCTCGTTGCGATACGAAGCCTTGATTTGTTTTATTTAGAATTTTTTGATTTTTCAGGAATCGATTCTTTGGGTAAAATAAAATCAATTTCTACCCTTCTGTTGAGTTTTCTTCCTTCTTTTGTTTCATTGGTATATTTCGGAAGGCTTTCGCCAAATGCTTCTTTTCTGATTTTTTTAGGAGAAATTCCCTTTTTAAGCAAAAATTCATAAGTAACGTCCACTCTTTTTTGCGAAAGTTTCAAGTTATACTGTTCAGTATAAGTGCTATCTGTGTGACCTGAAAGAACAATTTTCAGTTTGGGATACAACTTCATGATTTTTGCCAATGTATCCAAAATCAGTTTTGAGGTGTCTTTTAATTCTGCTTTGTTTACATCAAAATAAAGGTTTGATATTTCAAGTTTTGAAATATCAATTTCTTTGACTTTGGTTTTCAAATCAATATCTTGTCTTTTGCTTTTGGCAATCAAGGCTTCTTCCTCTTCTCTTTTTTTCAACAATGCCAATTGTCTTTGTTCTTCTGCTCTGATTTTTGCTAACCTTTCATCTTCTTCTTTTTTCCTGCGATAATAATATCCTTGGTCTTTTTTAAGCACCAAAGTAGGTTTCAGTTTGGTGCTGTCTAAAGCTTCAACAATGATCATTTCTGTTCTTCTGTTTTGTTTTCTTCCGACTTCATCAGAATTGGGTGCAATCGGAAATTCCTCTCCGTAACCCACTGCCAACATTCGACTGGGAGCTATACCTTTGTGAACCATGTATTTCAAAACCACTTCTGCCCTATCGTCTGAGAGTTTTTTGTTGTAAGCATCTGATCCAATGCTGTCTGTGTGACCTGAAAACTCCACAAACAGATTAGGATTGGTTTGCAAAATCTTAACCAATTTCTCTAATTCTTGAGAAGACTCCTCTTTTAAATTTGATTTTCCATAATCAAAGAAGACATTGTTTAAAGTAACTTTGCTACCTTCTTTTAAGGGTTCAAGATAAATTTCTTTCACGATTTCGAGATAAGAGTTAACATCCGGAACGTTGACATTTTCTGAATGGAAAAGATAACCGGGTGCTTCAACCGTCACTGCATAGTTTTTTCCGGGGTTTGCCAATGAAGTAAATTTTCCGTTGAAGGAATTCGATGTAAAAACACCCACCATTTCATTGGTTGCCAAATCGCTGAAAGTGATGGTTGCCGCCACTGCTTTTCCGGTTTCTTTGTCTAAAACTTTTCCCCTAACAACAATGATGAAATTGTGTACATCAGGTCTTTTCAAGACATAGATATCTTTGTCACCAAAACCTTCTTCTCTGATGGAAGAAAAATAAGCCTTGCTACCATCAGGTGACCAAACATAAAAAACATCATCATCAGCAGTGTTGATGGGATAGCCTAAATTTTCAGGATTTGACCATTTTTTTGTTTTGAAGTCTAAAACACTTTTAAATAAGTCAAAACCTCCCATTGATTGATGGCCTCTTGAACTGAAGAAAAGTGTTTTTCCATCAGGGTGAATAAAGGGGGCGTCTTCATCATAAGCTGTGTTTATTTCGGGTCCTAAGTTCATAGGTTCTGTCCACTCATCTCCTGCAATTTTTTGGGTCACATAGATATCTCTTCCTCCAAAACCACCCGGTCTATTGCTTGAAAAATACAATGTTTTCTCATCCGGTGTCACACTGCAACTCGGTTCCCAATATGGTGAATTGATGTTGCTGTGCATTCTGTAAGGCGT
>JBDNDT010000114.1:0-7553 GCA_046718985.1 Cytophagales bacterium | reverse complement strand
CCAAATTAGTTTCAATTAAGATGCAGTTGTATTATAAAGAAATTGGGTTTGGTGAGCCAATCATAATTCTTCACGGTCTTTTTGGTTCTTCTGACAATTGGTTGACTTTTTCGAAAAAATTGTCAGAAAAAGGCTATCGTGTGATTTTGGTTGATTTGAGAAATCATGGTCGTTCGCCCCATGACAGCATTCATAATTATGATGAAATGGCCAATGATATCAAAGAATTGATTGATAGGTTGGAATTGAAGCAGCCCACCATCATGGGTCATAGCATGGGCGGAAAAGCGGCAATGAAATTTTCAGTCAAATATCCTGATAGTATTTCAAAATTAGTTGTGGTTGATATTGGTCCGAAATACTATAAACCACATCATCACAAATATCTAGCAGCTTTGAATGCTATTCCGGTGAGTAAACTTAGCAGCAGAACTGAAGCTGAAGCTGTCATAGCTCCATTGATTGAAGATTTTGGCGAAAGACAGTTTCTGTTGAAAAACTTAGCTAGGAAAGAGGATGGTGGTTTTGAATGGAAAATGAATCTCAAAGTTTTAGAAGATCAGATTGATAATATAGGGGAGGGGATGGATGCTAATCAGAAATTCAGAAAACCTACTTTGTTTGTGAAAGGCAGCAAATCAAATTATATCAAAGATGATGATGCAATCATGATGAAATGGATTTTCCCTTTGTCAAACTTGGTTGAAGTTGAAAACTCAGGGCATTGGGTGCACGTTGACCAACCTGACAAACTCTTGGAAGTGGTGTCAGAATTTTTGAAAAACCAGCATTGATTTCCTTCGAGTCTTTAAAACGACATTCATTTATATTGCTTCCAATAATCTCATTGTAGCATATTGATAGAATGTTTCCATGTTTTCATTCACCATCAGTTGTTTGATTATTAAGGTCTTGTTGTCTTGCCAGCAAACTTGTTCAGGACCGAATTTGCTGACTTCAAATGACAAAGTTATGTTCAATTTCTTAGTATCTTCATTTCTTTCAATGATTTGTATTCCATTAGACCTAAAACCTGACATCAAATCACAAGAATAAGAAACCAGTGTCTTTCCATCAGGTGAAACGTTCACATCACCAACAACTGTCAATTTTTCACCTGATTCAAGGTCAAACAGATAAGTTTCACCTCCTTCGTAGTAAAAAACATCAACTGCTACTAAATTTAAGGAAGGGATGAAATCTGAAAATACAAACAGAACAAATTCTTCAGCATTATCACCAGCTTCACCAATTTTATTTTTAAGTGTAATTGATTTTCCGTTTTTGAGTTTAATGTTGAGCGCTTGACCATCTCTTTTCACAGGAGCATTTGTTTTTTTGATGGCTTCATTTTCGACAGTTGCACAACATTTTTCGAAATCAGGAATGTCTTTGCAAAGAGGCGAGCGTAAATATCTCAAGTCAGCAATGCAAACATCATTGAATTGAGATTCTGTTGAAGCCTTAAATTCCAAGACTTTATCTGACACATTGAAAATGCCGGTGGGTTGGTCAATGATGTCTTGTTGCTGATCATCAACAGAATTAGAATTTAAATCATCGTCATTTTTTTTATAATAGTTGTCTAGATGTTCAGTGCTTTCTTCAATTTTAGGTTCTTTTTTGTCACAAAACATCAAGGTTGCGGTTGCTATGACAGCTATTAAAAGTGCTTTTCTTGTCATTTTATAATTTGTTAACTTTGCACATATTTAGCTAAAAATTTGATATTTCCAAAATATGCCTTCATTTGATATAGTTTGTAAAGTTGATGCCCAAGTGGTTGACAATGTGGTGAATGTGGCCAAAAGAGAAATCTTGAACCGATTTGATTTCAGAGATAGTAAATCTCAAATTGATTTTGATAAGAAAAGCAATCAAATCAATATCACCACTGAAAATGATATGAGAATCAAAGCAATAGAAGATGAGTTGGTGAAAAGAGCAATCAAGCAAAACTTAGATATACATGCTTTTGATTTCAGTGCCAAAGAGTATGCCTCGGGGACGATGATGAAGAAAGAAATAAAGTTGAAGCAAGGCATTGACAAAGAAGGTCAAAAAAAGATAATGAAAGTTATCAAAGACAGCAATTTGAAAGTTCAGGCTTCTGTGATGGACGAACAAGTGAGAGTGACGGCTAAAAAAATTGATGATTTGCAGGCTTTGATAGCACAATTAAGAGCTGGTAATTTAGAAATGCCTTTGCAGTTTACGAATATGAAGTGATTTTTTTTATCTAAATTAAATGAAATTTCTTTAGAAATTAAGGTGGATTTGAAATAAAAAAAGCCTTTTGCTTAGCAAAAAGCTTTTTCGACTAAAACCTAAAAACAATATTATTTCTTAGCAACTACTGAAATTTCAACTTCAATGTTGTCAGAAAGAACCACTTCTCCTGGAACTTTGAAAGAAACGCCATATTTCTGTCTATCAAATACCAACTTGCCTTTTCCAGTAACACCTTCTCCAGTTGGTGTGATTTCGATATCGGTGATTTTTTCTTCGTTTGTTTTACCCTTCACTGTCAGATCTCCGATTGCTGTGTTACCTTCCACAGATTTCACTACGAAAGTAGCAGTAGGGAATTCTGCAACTGAAAAGAAATCAGGGCTTGATAAGTGACCAATTAAATCAGCTTTTGAACCTTTTCCTTCTTCGTAATTTTCATCAGTAGCAGCCAATTTGGTCAAATCAACTGTAAATGAACCACCCTTTAATTGATTGCCTGCAACTTCTAATGTACCTTCTTTCACAGCAGCAGTTCCAGTATGGAAATTGATGCCCAAGATGCTACCTTTCCATGACACAACAGATGATTCGGCATCTACTGTGTAAGATATTTGTTCGCCTGAAACCACTTCTTTTTCAGAAGATTCCTCTTTCTTTCCGCAAGAAAACAATAAACCAGCTACTAAAGCTGAAAATAAAATACTTTGAAATTTCATGTTTTGTTAAATTAAATGTTTAAACAATTATTTGCAAATGTATGAAAAAAATTGTCACATACAAATGGATAACATGCTCAAAAGAAAGTTGTTTAGATTATTCACTTTCTTCTGTCAAAATGGCATTCTTATTTTTTCTATGGCTTGAAAAACAAGAAGTTATCTTTTTTAGACTATTAAAGATTTCGATTTAATTATAGAGCTTCAAAAATGAGTGTTTACTAAAAATCGAAGACTGTCAAGTTTTTAGTTCTTGATTCTTTAAAAATAAGCCTAATTTTACTTGTAATGTAATTTACAAAATCAGTTAAACAATACTTAAGTTATCAATAAAAAATAATTTTCAACTTATATTTAAAGACTACGGATTTTTATTAATCAAAGTTTATTAACGAGGTCTATCTTTTTTTTGAGTTTTTTAATCATAATTCAAAACCTACCCAATTCACATTCCCTTTTAACTCATCATTTTAACCAATTCCAATCATCCCAAAGCTTTTCAGGATTGAATTTCAAGAATCCTTCTTCAATTTCTAAAGGTGAATTCCAATTGTTGTCATATAGTTCTCCTGTACCTAAACCATGTATTTGACCATTAATGTGATTTTTTATAGCAAACCTATAAATCGCATTCATCCCCAAATTTGATTCTAAAGCAGAGGTTATCCACCAATTAATTCCGTATTCATTGGCCAAATCAATCCACTCCTGTGTTTGAGCAAAACCACCAATCAAGCCCGGTTTAAAAACCAAATGTTGAGGTTTCACAGTTTCTAGGAGTTCTATTTTTTGTTCTTTTGTGTGAGGTGGTATCAACTGCTCATCTAAAGCAACTTCAATAGCAGATTCTTTACACAAGGTTTTAAGTTCATTTAGGTCATGGGTATATATGGGTTGTTCAATTGAATGAATGTTATATTTTGCCCATCTTTTTAAGATTTCTAAAGCCTGAGGAAGTTTCCATGCGCCATTGGCATCTATTCTTAAAGTGATTTCCGGATGTTTTTCTCTCAACTCTGCCAACAGCCTTTCCTCATCATTCAAATTTATTGCTCCCACTTTCAGTTTGATGCAGTCAAAACCTTTGTTGATTTTTTCAAAAGCCTGTTTTTTCATTTCATCATATTCATTCATCCAAACCAATCCATTGATTTTGAGTTTTTTTGTTTGTGTGTCTTTTAAAAAAGGTTGAAAATTGCCGAGGTTCTTCAAATCTTCAAGGGCTGTTTCACAGGCAAATCTTAAACTGGATGTTAAGTCGTCTTTTTCTTGAAACCAATTCGTGAATGATTCAAGATGGTCAAATTTGAGTTGTTCAATTTGAGTGAATTGATGAATAGACGATTCTAATGTTTCAACACTGAGTTTCGGAATCGGAGCAATTTCACCAATGCCGAAAATGTCCCGGTCGTCGGCAATCAACAAGAAAGCCACATCATGGGTTCGCATAACACCTCTTGAAGTTTTGGCTAAAAATTTAAAGTTTAGTTTGTGTCTCTTTAGTTTAAATTTTAGCATTGGCTTTTTCTTAATAGACTTTAAGTTTGGCAGTTAAGTTTTGAATGAAATTTTTTTCTTGTAGTTTTTTAGGAGGAATTTCAATGTTATCTCTCATTGGAACAACATGGAATTGACCAATTTCTAATTTTTGACCCTCTAACCAATTGTTGATTTTTGTTCTGAAATATTCTTTTTCTGCCCAATAATGATAAATCTTGTCTGAAATTTTTGAGACTTTTGTATTTTGATTCAGCACAAATGAAAATGAAAGTTGTTCCATCACATGTTTTTGATACAAATCAAACATGAAGTCGCTCATTGCCAAAACTTCCTCAACCAAATGTTTGTGAGAACAGTGAAGTCCTAAAACTCCGGCATTCCACATCGGAATGTTAGTGGGAATTCTTTTTAAAGTTCCTTTGGTTAAGATGGGTGTGGTTTTTAGGAATTTTGAAATTTTTTTAAAAATCGGATTAATTGGTCTGTTCAAAAAACCTTCATTGGTGTGCATGATGGTGTTTTTGTGATCAATTCTTGAAATCTCTTTTTCAATTGAAGATTCGAAAAAAGTATCAGTGTCAAGATAAACCAGCTTCTCAGGATTAAATTTTTCAAAGGCATCTAAAATCACCTTCACTTTCACTCTGTGAATAAAATCTTTAGGGCCTCTCCATTCTTTGATTTCATCATCTGAAACCAGTCTGAAAGCAATGGAATCATCAAGCAAGTGTTGGTTGAAAAAAGTGGTATTGTCAGTGTAAATCAATATTTTATAGTCTGCCGAACGATGGTGCTGCCAAAATGAATTTAAGCAATAAACCAACTCTTTGGCAATCACATCACTTCCATAAGATTGAAAAAGTAAACAAACCATATGCAAAAATGAGAATTTATCTCATGGTCTCCAAAACAGGACGTTTCAATCTTTTTTTCCTCATCCTCATCAGCTTTTTATCTTCATCACTCAGTTTGTGAAACAGATAAGCAAGACTCACTTGGGCTCCATTGAAATCTTGATTCTGAATTTTTACTAATCTGTTGAAAGAGTGAACAATTCTAAAATTGATATGCCATGAATCTTCCCAAATATATCCCCAACCGAATGCAAAAGCAAAGTCAAGGTCAGAGCGTATCAGGTTTTCAACATCATTAAGCGGTAAATTAGGTTTTAGAAAAATCATTTGCGTTTGTAAGCCTCCAAACATGAAACTTTGCTCATTGAAATGAAAATTAATGAGCCATGGAATTTCTAAAAGTAAGGGACGAGAGTTCTTTTTTGAAGAATTAGTTATTTCGAAAGATAGATTTAGTTCATGTCTGAAAGAGAAATTATCTGAGACCCTGAAATTCACTAAGCCACCAATCTGTGTAGAATAATTGGCATTTGAAGTTTGTATGTTGCCATAGGTTTCAGAAGGGAATATAGCACCTAATCCCCATTTTGCACCATAATAAACTTTTTGCTGATAAGTCTTTTGGGGAATTTCATATCTGATTTCTGGTGGCGTGAGTTCGTTAATGTTTTGCCCTTGCTTGTTTTGGGCAAATAAAAAACTTGTCACGATGAAAAAACCTAGGTTTGCTGTTTTCAAAATATGATTTTCTTGACCCGCAATTTACGAGAAAACTAAAAAAAGTACAAAAAAATATTGATATAGGTATTTTCAATCCTTTTGTTAATTTCTTATGGGCAACCCGCCTGAGGGCGGCCGGGCTGGCGAGGCTCGCTCTTTTTTTCTTCTAGACACATAAATTAAAGAAAAAACAGCAAACCTATTCTAAACTATTTTGTATTTTAACACTTTTTATAGTTATGCCTTTTATAAACAATATCTCCACAGCTGTTCCTCAATTTAAGCATTCACAGCAACAAATCTTAGAATTTATGTTGCAAAACGTTGATTTAGATACTTTAGAAAAAGAAAAGCTAAAAAAACTTTACAAAAGAACAAAAATAAACTTTCGCCATTCAGTGTTGAGTGACTTTTCTGACCCTGAGTCGAAACTCTTCAGAGAATCTGAACCAATGGTGGACCAAAGAATGCAACTCTTTCATGAAAATGCTTCAACACTTTCTTTTCAGGTTTGCAATGATGTTCTTGACAATAGCCACTTGAAACCGGAAGAAATCACACATTTGATTTCAGTGAGTTGTACGGGAATTTCAGCTCCCGGAATAGAACAGAAAATGGCAAAAGAGTTGAAATTAAAACCCAATTGTGAACTTTTTGCCATCAATTTCATGGGGTGTTATGCTGGTTTTCATGCTTTGAAACTTGCTAATTACATTGCCCTTTCAAATTCAAAAGCAAAAATTTTGTTATTCTGTGTTGAGCTATGCACTATTCATTTTTCAAAAAGCAAGAATCCTGACAATCTCTTGGCAAATTCTTTGTTTGCTGACGGCGCAACTGCATTCATTATCTCCAACCAAGAAAATGGCTTAAAACTCAAAGAATCCTCCAGTTTTTTAATCGGAAAAGGAGAAAATGATATGGCGTGGGAAATCACTCCATTCAATTTTTCAATGAAACTCACCTCCCACATTCCAAAACTCATTTCAGAAGATTTGAAAACAATGAAGTCGAATCTTTTGCTTCAAAACATTCAAATTGAACAGATGGATTTTTTTGCGGTTCATCCGGGAGGCAGTAAGATTTTAGATGATTTTAAAGAGTATTTCTCTCTGAAAGACAGACAGATAGAAGATTCATTCAATGTGTTGAAAGAATATGGAAACATGTCATCTGTTACTTTGTTTTTTATTCTCAAACAATTGATGGAGAATGCTACATCCAAACAACAGATTCTTTCAGTTGGTTTCGGACCGGGTCTCACGATTGAAAGTTTTTGGATGGAGAAGGTTTGAAATTCACCACAACATGGATGAACCTCAGATTATAAAATTATCTAAATTCAGTTTTTTAACTTCAAAGAATCAAACAATGGTTTTTTTCAAAGGCAAAAACAAGGTTTAACTTTGAAAAAGACAACATCAAAGACACCAAACTTAACACATTAAGCTTTTCTTGTTCAAAAATTTATATATTTGTGTTTAGTCAACTCTTATGGATGTGAGAAAAATACTAATGCTCGGGCTGTTAA
>JBDNDT010000113.1:0-7574 GCA_046718985.1 Cytophagales bacterium | reverse complement strand
TTTTCAGTATATTAGACTTTTTGATTGTTGTAATTCATAATCAGGGGTCGAAGTTGTTTTAGACTTCTTAAATGTCAGAAAATATTTTTTTTGAAATCGCGATTTTATTTGTCAGTTGCGATGATTTTTAAGAGTTTTAGCAAAGATAGAATTTAAAACTATAAAATGGCAGCAAAGTTGGTAAAATGCCAAAAATTAGAACTATTGGGTGGGCTTGGGTTCGTTGGCAAAGAAAACTCTTTTGTAAATTTTGGTTTATGTGCTTGATTGTGCAAATTTCTTCTAACACGAAATGCTTAAATCTAATTTTACATTTTTTCTTTCGCTAATAAAAAAAAGTTTATAGAGTTGAAAGAAAAATTTTTAATGATAAATTAGGTTTCTAAGGGACTTATGTTTTCGTGCGTAAGCCGCAAAAGGGATGGCGCGGTTGTTTGAGCTCCTTTTTTGTGGAGTGAAACGGAACAAAAAAGAGCGAGCCGCAACAGCCCGGCCGCCCTTAGGCGGTTTGCCCAAAATAATATAAAAAAAAGGTTCGCTAAGAACCTCGATTTATGCAAAAAAAAAGCCCTGTTTTCAGGGCTTTTTTTATCATCCGTTCATGGAAACCAAAAACTCGGTGTTTGTTTTCGTTCCCTTCATTTTGTCTAATAAGAACTCCATCGCTTCCAAAGAAGTCATGTCGTTCATGTATTTTCTCAGAATCCAAACTCTTTGAAGCTCTTCTTTATCCATCAACAAGTCTTCTTTTCTGGTTCCTGATGCAGGCACATCAATTGCAGGATAAACCCTTTTGTTAGAAAGTTTTCTGTCTAATTGAAGTTCCATGTTGCCGGTTCCTTTGAATTCTTCAAAGATCACTTCATCCATTTTTGAACCGGTTTCAATCAATGCAGTTGCAATGATGGTTAAAGAACCGCCGTTTTCAACGTTTCTTGCCGCTCCGAAAAATCTCTTTGGTTTGTGCAATGCGTTGGCATCAACACCGCCCGAAAGAATTTTGCCTGATGAAGGGGCAACTGTATTATATGCTCTGGCCAATCTGGTGATGGAGTCTAGCAAAATTACCACATCATGACCACTTTCAACCATTCTTTTGGCTTTTTCAAGCACCATAGAAGCCACTTTCACATGTCTTTCGGCTTGTTCATCAAAGGTTGAAGAAATCACTTCTGCTCTCACATTTCTTTGCATATCGGTCACTTCCTCAGGTCTTTCGTCAACCAAAAGAATGATGAGGTAACACTCAGGGTGGTTTTCAGCAATGGCATTGGCAATATCTTTCAACAGGGTTGTTTTTCCTGTTTTGGGTTGTGCCACAATCATTCCTCTTTGTCCCTTTCCGATGGGTGAAAAAAGGTCTAGGATTCTTGTTGAATAGTTGTTTTGACTGGTGCTGAGATTTAGTTTTTCTTGCGGGAAAAGAGGTGTCAAAAATTCGAATGGCACACGGTCTCTCAATTCCTCTGGTTTTTTGCCGTTGATGGTGTCAACTTTGATGAGGGCGAAATATTTTTCAGCTTCTTTTGGCGGTCTGATTTGACCTCTCACGGTGTCTCCGGTCTTCAAACCGAAAGTTTTAATTTGAGAAGGAGAAACATATATATCATCAGGACTTGCCAAATAATTATAATCTGAAGATCTCAAAAATCCATAGCCATCCTGCATAATTTCCAACACACCTTCATTCACCACCACGCCTTCAAAATCTTTGATGTTTGTGGTTTCTCTTCTGTTATTGTGGTTGTGTTCTCTTCTTTCCGGTCTTTCACTGCTCATGCCTGTGCTTTCCGGAGTGCTTGTTGATGGGGTGAATTCTCTTTTTCTCTTTTGGTTGAATTCTTTGGTTTCTTCTGTGACTAATTTCTCATAAAAGCTTAGAGGATCTGTGTTTTCTTCGAATGGATTGGGATCCACTTTGAACGATTCAACATTTTTTTCTTCGTTGGCGGCCAAAGAAGAACTTTCAAACAGTTGCTCTGGTTTGGCTACATTTTCCCTTCTGTATCTTTTTCTGGGTTCTGCACTTATGGCATCTTCGGGTTTTTCTTCTTCAACCTGTTGAGGTTTGATAATATGTTCAATCTTCACCTCTGGTGAAACTGATTGAGCATCAAGTATTTTGTAAATTAGTTCTTCTTTTGCCAGCTTTTTGAAATTTGAAACTTGCATGTTCTCTGCGATTTCTCTCAATTCAGAGATAAGCTTCATTTGAAGGTCTTCAATGTTATACATGGTGACTTTGAGAATTTGATGATTCCTTTCTTAATTAAGGATTGTTTTGTTTAGAAAAAATGTGAGATTTTTTTTGATTGAAACCTGTTTTGAACGCAGGTCTGATTTGTTGGTGCAATGATAGCATAAATAAATGACAATACCGCTTCAATTTTTAAAAAAAATATTCTCTTTGAGCCAAAATTTTCTGAGTTTTGCTTAATGAGCAAAATATTGTTACTTTCAGATACGCATCACTTCATCAATCCTAGGATTGAAAGTTTTGCCAAAAATGTTGACCAAATTTGGCATGCCGGTGACGTTGGAGCTTTTGAAAATCTAGATTCTTTGAGGCAGTGGAAAGAAGTGAAGGCGGTGTGGGGAAATATTGATGGGGGAGATTTGAGAAAAGAAATTCCTAAAAATCTTTTTTTTGAATTGGAAGGTTGCAAAATCTTGATGACACACATTGCAGGAAAAATGGGTGTTTACAATCAAGAAACAAGGGATTTGATAATCAAACACAAACCTAATGTGCTGGTTTGTGGTCATTCACACATTTTGAAAGTGGCTTTTGACAGCAAATTCAATTTGCTTTATATGAATCCCGGTGCTGCAGGGAATCATGGGTTTCACCAAATATCTACTTTTTTGCTCTTAGAAGTGAGTGCAGGGAAACCTCAAGATTTGAAAGTGGTTGAGTTGGGCAAAAGAGGGTCTATTGCTTGAGGTGAACAAACAATGAATCACCCACTTGCATTCCAAACAGTTCAGAGGCATTGCCAAAATTGATATTAATTTGTAACCAGCCGTTGCTGTTGAAAAAAGCAACGGCATCTCCGGGAGTAGTGTCTTTGTAATTTTTTGAAATATGGTCTAAATCTTCTCTTTTTATGCTTATTCTGTCAAATTTATACCCAACTTTTTCTTCAAAAGACTCTTTATTTAAGTTGGTGATCAAGTTTCCGTAAGTGTCAATATGCTTCACATGGCATTCGATTTCATTTGGCCCGAAAAGAGGCGAACGATGTCTGAAAATCTTGGTTTCAAGCAATTGTTTTCCCAAGTCATAAACAGAAGAACCATTTGCTAATGAAACAGCAGCTCGAGCAAGCACATTCTTCTCAGGAAATGTGTCATTGGAGTTGGGGTCGAAGGGAAGTTCTGAAATTGCAGTAGGTTTTTTTTCAGTTAATAGAGAAAAAAATCCATTGTCTTCACCCACAAAAAAGTGTTCTTCAATTTTGAGGGCTATCAATTTTTCTTTCACGGCATTTTGAGCGTTGATAGCTACCAGATGAACGGTGCCTTTAGGAAAATCTCTGAAAACAGAACCTAGAATGTGTGCACCATGCCCAATGTCATGGGCTTGAATTTCATGAGAAATGTCTTCGATTTTGATGTTTGGGTTAAAAGAATAAATCACGGCCTTCACAGCAGCAACATAATGGTCTTTGATTCCAAAGTCTGATGTGAAAGTGATGATGGCCATTTTTTTTGGTGGTTATTTTTGAACTGATGATTTTTTGCTTGGCTCAGGTTTTGATTCAGTTGTTTTTTTTGATTCAGCGTTTTTTTTCTCAATAATCTCAAGGTTGTTTTTCGCTAAAACAAAATCTTTTTCCAAAGCAATGGCCTCATTGAAACTTTTCTTGGCTTGTTCCAAATTGTTGGTTTCCATGGCGAGCACACCACGCATGTTGAAAGCGGCTGCTTTAATCAAGACTTTTTGTTGATTTCTGTTATCAATCGGCATTGTGATGCTAGCCGTTGCAGCTTCTTCTGATTGCAAAATCTTTGAAATAGAAAGATCACATTCACCAAATCTCTTCAATTCATATTGCAAAGCTGCAATTTGATACAAGTGATAGATGCTTTTGCTCAAACCATGAAGTTTCTCATAGTCTTGCAAACTTTCTTTGATCATGCCCAAATTTTGATAAGAAATGGCGCGTATTTCAAGATTAGTGGAGTATGATGGAGATTTGCTGTCTTCCAAGAGTTCATTGCTGAGCATCACATTTTCTCTGTGATTTCCTAGATTAAAATAAATGATGTTCAAAGAATCTTTCAGGCTTTTCATTTCAGGTTTCAAAACCATCATTTCAAAAACAGCTTGTTTAGCGACTTGCAAGTCGTTGTATTTCAAGGCCATTCTGAAGGTTTTTTCTTTGATGCTGAATAAATCTTCTTGTTTCTGAGCGGTTGTTGTGAGAGTTGCTAAAATCCAAAAAAGTACTGTTATTTTTTTCATTATTCGGTTAATTTAAAACTCAAATATAATTGAATTTTGAAAATTCAAGATTGTAGGTTGCCGAAAACAATAGAAATTGTAAAATCTTAAATTCAATTTGAGGGATAATATCAATTTTAAACTTCAATTCTGATGTGAGATCAAATTCTTAAGACTTAAAAAAGAATTCCTACTTTACGATTCTGTGAGCAATATTTTTAAAAAGAATTGGGCAAACCGCCTAGGGGCGGCCCGGCTTTCGGCACTCGCTCTTTTTTGTTCCGCTTTGGGCTGCACAAAAAAGGAGCTCAAACAAAGCCTCAATTCTTTTTGCGTGTGAAGTCCAAACCAAAACACTGAAATTTGCTCCTTGTCAAAGCATTTATTGTTTTACAAATCAAAAAACCAAATTGCTCATTAGAAAGCCTTCAATGATTTTACTTATCCCAAATTCTATACTAACACTTGAAGGGTTTAGCAGTTTTTTGAATACGCAATAACGTAATTTGGGATAAATACGTTTTTGCAATTCCCGTCACTTGGCTATACCTTTGCAGGCTCATTCTAAGAATTTAAGAAATGGATTCAAAACCAATACAATCAGCTTTAATTTCGGTTTATCACAAAAACGGACTAGACGAAATCATCAAACAATTGGCAGCCACAGGTGTGAAGTTTTTCTCAACCGGTGGCACTCAAAAGTTCATTGAAGGTCTTGGTTTTGAAGTGACTGCGGTTGAAGAAGTAACCAATTTTCCTGAAATGCTTGGGGGCAGAGTAAAAACTTTACAACCTCAAATCATGGGAGGCATTTTGTTCAGAAGAGAGCATGAAACCGATTTGTTAGAAGTAGAAAAACATAAAATACCAGCCATTGATTTGGTGATTGTTGACCTATACCCTTTTGAAGAAACGGTGAAATCCGGGGCAAATGAAGAAGATATCATTGAGAAGATTGACATTGGCGGAATTTCACTCATCAGGGCCGGAGCTAAAAATTTCAATGATGTGGCTATTGTTCCCTCACAAGCAAACTATCAATTGCTATTGGAATGGTTAAAAGCCCAAAACAATAGCCTCACACTTCAGCAAAGAAGATTATTGGCAAAAAATGCTTTTAATGTTTCTTCACATTATGATTCTTTGATTTTTAAGTGGTTTGCCGGAGATGATGAACTGGCAGAACCATTTAAACAAAGCATCCAAACAAGAAGTGTTTTAAGATATGGTGAAAATCCTCATCAAAAAGGTGTTTTTTATGGAGATTTAGATGCCTTATTTGAAAAATTGAATGGGAAAGAGCTATCCTATAACAACTTGTTGGATGTTGATGCAGCTGTTGCTTTGATTGATGAGTTTGAAGATTGCACTTTTGCCATTTTGAAACACAATAACGCATGTGGTGTAGCGACCGACCCGATATTGAAAGAAGCTTACTTAAAAGCCTTTCGGGCTGACAGCACTTCAGCTTTCGGAGGAGTACTCATCACCAACCGTGAAGTTGACTTTGCAACAGCAATCGAAATGCATAAATTGTTTTTCGAGGTGTTGATTGCGCCTTCTTTTGAAGGTTCAGCACTTGAACTTTTGAAAGAAAAGAAAAATAGGGTGTTATTGAAAAGAAATCCGATGAGTTTTTCTAAAACCCAGTTCAGGACTTTGTTGAATGGTGTGATTGCCCAAGACAAAGACCTTTTTCAAGAAAAATTGAGTGATTTCAAAACAGTGACCAAGATTTCACCAAGTGAAGAAGAAAAAAGAGCTTTATTGTTTGCTGTGAAGGTGGTGAAACACACCAAATCAAACACCATTGTGTTGGCAAAAGACAATATGTTGATTTCAAGTGGTGTGGGACAAACCTCAAGAGTTGACGCTTTGAAACAAGCCATTGAAAAAGCAAAAAGCTTTGGTTTTGATTTGAATGGAGCTGTGATGGCTTCTGATGCTTTTTTTCCTTTTCCTGATTGCGTTGAGATTGCATCAAAAGAGGGCATTAAATTGGTGGTTCAACCCGGTGGAAGCATCAAAGATGCTGACTCTATTGCGTTTTGCGATGCCAATGGCATGAGCATGGTGATGACAGGTGTGAGGCACTTCAAGCATTGATACTTTAAAAATTGTTAATATCAACAAATACACTCACCTCCAATCCGAATTAGTGAATCAATTGCTAATTCGGATTTTTTTAATATTTTAGTTGAGCAATATAGAGTTGGTGAATTATCTTCAATCTAAATGGTGAGCGATTTCGGGATAATTAACTTTTTGAAGGTGTTGATAAGAATTAATGAGGAATACTATGACTGTTAACCGTTAAAAATCTGTTTTAAAGAAAATTTTTTTATCGAAAAACATGATTGGTGCAAAAATTTTATTGACAAAAAAAAGCAACGCTTTTGGCGTTGCTTGTGCACACATTAATGACAAGTATATGAATTACCTAACAATCTGTACGTTGACAGCGTTAAGTCCTTTTCTTCCCTTCTCAATTTCGAAACTAACTTTGTCGTTTTCGCGGATTTCGTCCACTAAACCAGAAATGTGTACAAATACATCTTCAGATGAATCGTCTGGCTTAATGAAACCAAAACCTTTTGATGTGTTGAAAAACTTTACGGTACCTTTTTGCATTATTGAAACTTGAATTAACTAATTGCATCAAATGTAAGGTTTTGTTTAACGAAAAACAACAAAAACCTCAAATTTTTTTTTAAATATTTTCAATCTTCCAACGGAAAAAATACATGGTTAAACATCCATTGCTTTTTCTACACTCAAATTGCCCCCAAATGCTCCAATGATTTTCACCTTTTCACCTTTTTCAATGAAATCACCTTGAGAATAGGCATTGAATACCTTGTGTTCAATTTTTACTTTTCCGCTTGGTCTCATTGATGTGGCAGCTTCTCCAATTTTTCCTACGTAATCATTTAAACTGATGCCTTGAGAAGTTTCTTTTGTGGTTTCTAATGTTTCCATTAAAGCAATTTTTTTCATTCGTTTTGATTTCAAAATTTGACCGCCGAACACAAAAAACAACAAAACAAATCCACCTATTCCCACTAAAGAAGCTAACGTTGCTGCAATTATGTTTTGTTGAGGAACAAAAGTGAAATCAAACCAATCA
>JBDNDT010000112.1:0-7581 GCA_046718985.1 Cytophagales bacterium | reverse complement strand
AAGGAGGCCCAAAAACAGGAGTGATATAGTTGATTTTGAAGCCCTCTTTGATTACAAAGAGACTGGTCAATGCAGTTTGAGTTTGCCTAAACCCATGCCAGTCTGTGATGGGAAACCAGAAACTTTGATAAAAAGATTTTAAAAGTATTATAAAGGAAATAAAAAGTATTATTCCTAAAAGGGATTTATCTATTATATACTTATTGTTTTTCATTGAGATTCAATGTTCTAGTAATACTTTGTACAATTTTGGCGCTAACACTGCTGTCTGATAGTTCAACGATTCTTCTTTGATAATTCGACTATCTTTTTGCCAATTTTCAAAATTAACTTTGTAGTTGTAAATCTTATCGCAAACATCATCAATATTAAAGTACTTCGCAACATATCCTCCACCTCTTTGTAGCATTTCAGCACTACCAGTCGCTGTTTCAAAACAAATAAAAGGGATTCCTAATTGTGCAACTTCTAAACAAACCAATGGAAAGGGATCTTCACGCGAGGTCAACAAAAACAAATCAAAAGATTTGAATTCTTCGATTGGCTGATTGGTTTCACCCGTAAAAACAATTGAGTGTGAAAGCCCAAGTTTTTCAATATCAGCCTCGACAATCAACCGTTGTTCTTGACTGATTTTCCCCACCCATTTAAATAAAACTTTTTCGAGAGGATATTTTTGGGTAAATCGAGAGGCTATCATCAAAAAAACATCATGCCCTTTGCGCCAATGCACTAAACCAGACGCCCCAATACAAAAACGTTGTGAATAATATTTTTGAATAGATTCCGAAATAGGTTCTACAAACTCATAAATTAATCTTATTCTTATTTCGTCTATATTATATTTTTCGATTAAAGATTGTTTCACTAATCTAGAAACGGCTATAAAAAGATCAACTTTTAAAGCCTGTGATTTAAAATTCTTGTTTTCTAACTCAATTACTGTTGGGAGTTCATGCACATGGACTAATAACTTTGGTTTTTTTATCATCTTATTACAAAGGTCTATTCCTTTTTCCAATGTAACTACAGTATTGCAATACACTATATCGGGTGTAATATTTATCAAGTAGCTCTCAAATTTTTCTTTTTCTGTTTGAATTTTGATACCAACTTTTGCTGACAAAGCCTTTATTAAAAAAAATATCTTGCTATATTTTTTGAAAGAATCAGGCATAATCAATGTATCATAAACATTCGAAAAATCACCAATCCTTGGCCCTCCCTTTAAAAAAAGCAACTTGGATTTTATCTCAGGATGTTTTTTTTTCATCCATTTCAAAAAATTAAAAAGTACCAAAGGTGCTCCCGTGAGAGTGGCTTCGTGTGAAATGAAAAGTATTTTCATTTGAATATATTAAGAATTTTTTCACAAAAATCATTTATAGGTTTTTTGGGGAAATTTAAATCTATTGACTTTCTTGCTTCAATACCTATATTTTCCCACTCTTCTCTTTTTTTCCATGCTTCTTCAAGAACTTCGTCTAAATGGTAAGTTGATGGAGTTTGAGCAACAAATCCCGATATTCCATGCTTTATTATTTCTTTTGCACCACCTATATTTGTGACTATTGCCATCCGTTTGCAATACATTGCTTCAATAAGGGCTAAAGATTGTCCTTCCATTCTTGAAGCAAGAATTAAACCATGATTTTTACTCCATATTTTAAATAAATCACTCTCATAACCACAAATTTTTACTTTATCTAAAGACCAATAATCAATTAGATTTTTGTACAAATTTTCTGCAATTCCTTTACCATAAAGGTTAACAAATAATTCCCTTTGTTTCCATTTGGAATCTGACAATACCTCAAATAAAATAGGATGTCCTTTGTGAAGTGGATTATAACTTGCTACAAAAGCCAAATGATAACCATTTTGAGTTGCTGGATATTCCAAAACACCAAAGTATTCTCTGAATGGATTTCTAACTATATCTGCGTTCTTTAGTTTTAAACCAATCATATTTTCAAGCAAAATATGATTTTGATTTGAAACAAAAAAAATTCGTTTTGCATTAATAAAAAAATTTTGAAGAGCTTTAGCTTCATAATCACCATAAAAAATATACTCATTAACTAATTGAACAATAACTGAATATGAAATATTTAACTGCTGACAAATATTTGCCCACTCTAATCCATCAAAGATTGACCCTTGGTTTATGACTACAAAATCCGGCAATTGTGATTTTAGAAACTCTAAATTTTGTGAATTCTGATCAAACTTATCTTTCAAAAAAAATCTCTTTACTCTTGAAGGAATCGTATAGCTTGGTTTAAATCCTCTTTCAAAAACTTGACAACCTGCTTCAGCACATTCTTGAATATGGTTTGGTCTTGGATGCCATTTTTTAACATTTATATGTATCTCATGACCTAACTTTTTAAGTTCTATGGCTGTTTTATACCAAAGTTCTTCACTGCCTCCCCATGGAACCCAATCATTACAAGAAACAAACAAAATCTTCATTTCAATTTATCTTATACAAATTAATTTTTACTAAATTTATATTTTTTATTTCAAAAAAAACTGGATTTATCTAAACATTTTTTTTCCAATAATCTTGTAATAAATGCTTCTTAAAAATGCTCTTAATGGCTTTTTAAAATCTCTTTCTATTTGATTTTTTAATACATTATTCTCTAGTCTTTGCTTTTCTAATTTATCTTTCGACATTTTAAAATCTTTCCAAAGACTTAAATAATTTAACATCACACTATCTAGCATTCTTTCAAATATTTCTTTATCTTCGATTGTTTCACTGTGATATAAATAACCTAAATTATTCAATTTTTCTTTTAACACATCTTTAATTACTAGCTTAGTTTCTCTTGACACTTCTGTTGAAACTAAATTCTGTGTCTTTATCCAATTTATTTCTTGTATAATACTTGGCTTACTTCCCCATGAACCACCATTGTGAATCCTATACACCGCCATTACTTCATTTAAAAACCGTATCTTCCCAAACTTTGCGTTAAGCATGTGCAAGAAATAATCGCCAGCAGGGGATATGTATATTGACTTGGGCAACCTTTTAATTAAGTTATTAACAAATAAACATGAAGATGTATATATATAATTTATCAATGCCAAATCCAACTCAGTTGTGACCAATGGTTCTTCTCTAGACAAGTAATTTTTACTAGAATCCTCAATATGTTTAATTTGTACTCTGTGGAAACAAATAGCAAAATCTGAATTTGCTTCCATAAAATTCACTTGCTTTTGCAACTTGGTATCATCTGTCCAAAAATCATCCCCATCACACAATGCGATGTACTTGCCCCTAGAAATGGGAAACAGGATATCAAACCAAGGTTTCACCCCTTTGGAATATTGATTCTCTGTTTGATAAAATATCCTGAACAATCTAGGGTGCTTTGCTTCATATTCCCTCAAGATGTCGGCTGTTTGGTCGGTTGAACAATCCTCATTCACCAAAATCTCGATATTGAAATTGGTTTTCTGCATCAAGATACCATCTAAACATTCTCTGATGAAAGCTTCATGGTTATATGTTGCAATCACCACACTTACCAAAGGAATTCTGTTCTGCTCTTCTTCGCTATGTTTTGAAACGGGAATCAAAAGAATTATTTAGTTTTAAGGTTTCTGAACTATAATTGAAATGCCTTTCATGGCTTTGACACCTATTTTGGGTTTAAAGAAGCTTTCTTCAAGCACTTCACCTTTAGCCCATTTCACCATTGCCAACGGCAAGTCTATGCCTGCTGCATGAGTGAAGGGATAGCCACCGCCAAATCTGGGGTTCATTTCTAAAATATAAGCTGTTGTTCCGTCAAAGAAAACATCCACATCCATGTTACCAGGATGTTGGCAGATGGCTGAAAGCTTTCTACCCAATTCCATTAGAATGGGCGAATCAATGGTTTCTGCCACATCTGTTTCACCGGATCTCATGGCGATTTTTCGCTTCACCACGGTGGTGATATAGTTTCCGTTGAGGTCATTAATGACATCTAATCCATGTTCATGCCCCGGCAAGGCTTGTTGAATCATCACAGATTCATTTTCAAAATCTTTGCTTTCATATTTCAAATATGAAGAAAACACTTCCTCTTTGACTGCCTTGAAATAGAACTTCACTTCATCCTGATTCTTTGCTTTCTGAATACCTATTGAACCCATTCCCCATCTGGGTTTCACGAAAACAGGATAGTTGATGTTGTGTTGATTGTTCAAAAAATCTGTAATTGACAAAAAAGAAGGAACAACATTAAAGCCATTTTCTTTTAAGAATGATTGTGTCAACCACTTGTCGTTGCAGGTTTTGCTAAGCCACTCCTCAGCCACGACAATGGTGATACCTTTTGAGGCAAAAGCATCTTTGAAACGCGACAAAAGAGGCAATTCAATATCAAAAAGAGAAACCACCAATTTAATGTTATTCTCTTGGCAATAATTGAATAAAAAAGTTTCATAATTTTCATCATAAATCAATGGGCATAGTGAGTATTTATCTGCCACATGAAGCCCCGGTGAGTTAATCTCACTGTTAAGTGCAAAAACCTTTCCACCGCCACACTTAGCCAAAGCTTGTTGGAAATATTCCACCATATAGTTTCTTCGTCCGACGCTGGTGAGTAGGATGTTCATTTTGACTTAAAATATTTTGCAAACTCTGTTTGAGGATAGATGTTTTTGATATGCTCTTCTTTATAAACAAAAACTGTAAATTCGAACAAAGCATAATTATGCCTAATTTCAAAAAATCGGCTTAAATCATCATTTATAAAGTTTAACAATTTTGGAAGGTTGCAATAATATGACTGGGTTTGATAGAAATCCACAAAAGGTGAAACAAAATTGAAGGCTAAGCCTTTTCTACACATTTGAAATGAGTTTTTGATGATTTTTTGTGAAAAAGCTTCCCAATCTCTAATAGCAATTTCTCTTCTTTGATGGAAAACACCGCTCATGATCACATAATCATAGATATCTTCTCCCGGCTTGTCAGCAATATCTCTTTGAAAAAACTTTGATTCGGGGAACTTGATTTCGCATTCTTTTACATATTCTTCAAGGATTTCAGTCCCTGAATAGTGAATAATTTTATCTGGAAAGGCATTTTTTACAAAATAAAAAAAATCACCCAAACCCATGCCAACATCATGCAAAGTGAGTTCGTTTTCAAATTGAAAAATCTCTGCGATTTTAGAAAATCTTAGTTTTTTGTGTTCCCAAGATTCTGAACTCACCGCCATGGGTGTTCCTTTGTGTTGATTATAAAGATCTCTATAAACCTGTTCTTGGTGTTGTCTAACGCTAGATTTGCTCATTGAAATTCTTCTTTAAGGATGGAGTAAATGATTTTGTCTTCATATTTCCCATTGGTGAAATAATGTTGCCTCATAACTCCTTCCTTTTGAAATCCTAATTTTAAATACATTTTATTGGCTTCAACAAATCTTTCCGATGTTCGCAAGTAAACTTTGTTTAAGTTTAGTCTGTTAAAAGCAAATTTAAGAATAAGAGAAGTAGCATCAGTCCCAATTCCTTTCGATCTGTTTTCAACATTTTTAATAAAAATATTGAACATGGCATGTCTGTGAATATAATCTATATTTCCCAAACCTACATTTCCAATATGTTCTTTTGTGTTGTTTTCACAAATTGCAAACACAAATTTAGACTGACTGGATATTAGTGTTTTGAACCAATTGAGTTGCTCTGCAAGCGTTTTAACCGGCAGATAGCCCATGATATCACTTATTTCTTCATCATTCATCCATTCAAGGGTTTGTGGAATATCAGTTTCTTGCAAAGGTCTTAAAAATATTTTTTCTCCATTCATACAGTTCGTTGAATATTTCGGGTTTAATTAAACAAATGCACAAGTTAAATGCTATTTGCACAAATCCTGGCACACCCACAAAGTAAAGAAAAATATGCATTGACATCACCAAGAAGATGATAAGATTATTTAGTCTTACAGTGAAAAAAATCACAACACAAAGCAATTCTATTAAAAGAGAAATTATTGACAAAAAACCATAAATAAAACCGGGGGCTGAAAAGTCTATGAGTGGAAACCCAATTAGATAATGGCTTATACTATCCAAATAACGGTCATACATAATCCTATGGCTAGTGCCTCCGTCCATCCAATTCAAACCTTTGTTAATGGGAACAATTTTTGCCAAACCTGCTGCAAAATAAATATAAGCAAACCAACCGGCAACCAGCTCAACAGGCCAGCGGTATGAGCTTAGTTTGGTATTTGTTTTGTTTTTAAATAATAAAGCGTCCAATGAAATTGCATCAGCACATTTGCTAAAGCTTAAAACTATCAAAGGAAACCAAACATAAAGCCAAGGAACAGGTGCATCAAATTTTGAATACCAGAATGAAAATAAAAACAGAAAGGTGACGCTTAAAATCGGCGCAACCCAACGGGTGAACAATCCAATCATAAACAACAGCGCCAAAATCTTAACAACGTTCTGAAGATATGGGTAAGCAATTTGGGCGATAAAGAAATCTAACCAATGGGGAAAAATAGTTTGCATTGGTGTTCCTTTCACATGAGTTAACAATTCCAGAAGCATACTGCTAGAGGAATAAAAGACTTGAAAACCCAGCAAAATTCTAAATAGTGCTAATTGGACTTTTGAGCCTGGCAAGGATAAACGAGAAATAATGTTCATAATTAGATTATAGAACTAATATAAAATCTATATAACAATTTTTCATTTAGAAAATTAATAAACCTGTCGGGTATAAAAACTAATGCAGCGACAGCATATTCAATAATTCCGGGAGTCCCAGTTAAAAACAATAAAAAGTGAAAGGATAAAAGCAAAAAAGGTAAAAACCAGAACTTTTTTGAAAAAAGAATTAAAATTGCGGAGATTTCAAGTATTACAGATGCATAAATTCCAATCTTTACTAATAAAGGATTTAATTTAAAAATATCAATTCCGGCTACATAAAGAATACTTTCTTCTTGTCTGTTTAACAACAAATTTTCTATTGTAAAAGATTTAACCCAAACTATCCCTTCCCAAATAGGGAAAATCTTTGAAAATCCCGCACTGAAATAATAAACTACATACATAAAAACCAATATTTTATATGTTTCTTGATATTTTTTAGTCATAAACCCTATCCACAATACGGTCAGTGGAATAAAATAAAATCCCCACAAACCATAAGAACCAATACATGAATAAACCATGAATAAGATATACATCAAGGAGAAAGTATAAATAGGGAAAAAAAAATTTCGTAAAAATCCGGTAATTACAAAAACAGAAGAAATCAGTCCCAGATATTTAAATATTAAGGGATTAATACCCCAATCAAAGTACAAAATAAGTTTTTTACTTTTATAAAGTTCATCTAATAGAGAAACACCCTCTGACAACAAAACGAAAAAAGTCAAAAAAAGCAACCAAACTGATGTTATTAAATTCAATTTAGTTTTGTCATGATTGTTCATTCTATGAATGATTTAGGGTTTCTTTTCAACAAAATTGAATCAATTTCTGAATCGTTCAATTTCAATAGTCTAGTTGTTAATTTACTTTCCAAGGGATCTAGTTTCCCGGT
>JBDNDT010000111.1:0-7591 GCA_046718985.1 Cytophagales bacterium | reverse complement strand
TATTGCTTTGTTGGTGGCTGTTTATTTTGCTTCAAAAAGCATTGCCAGAATCAGAAGAAATATCAATCTTGGAAAAGACTTAAAAATTGAAGGCAATAAAGCTGAAAGAATCAAGAAAATGGTATTGATTGCATTCGGTCAAAAGAAAATGTTCGACAGACCCATTCCGGCATTGTTGCACTTGGTGATTTATGTTGGTTTTTTGATTGTCAACATAGAAATGCTTGAAATCGTAATAGATGGACTTTTAGGAACCCATCGAGTTTTCTTGCCTGTTTTAGGTAGCCTATATCCTTTTTTAATCAATGTTTTTGAAGTTTTTGCCTTCGGTGTAATATTGGTTTGTGTTGTTTTTTTGCTGAGAAGGAATGTTTTGAATATTCAAAGGTTCAAAAGTCCTGAATTGAAGAAATGGCCATTCTTAGATGCAAATCTGATTTTGGTTTTTGAAATTGTGTTGATGTGGGCATTTTTGAACATGAACGCCATTGACCAACTGTTGCAAAGCAGAGGTGAGGCTCATTATCCACCAACCGGGAATTTTCTCATCAGTCAGTTTTTTATTCCTCTTTATTCAAATGCCGGTGACTTTGGATTGGTCTTTGCGGAAAGGTTTTACTGGTGGTTTCATATTTTAGGTGTTTTTGCTTTTGCAAATTACTTGCCTCATTCTAAGCATCTTCATATTATTTTGGCTTTTCCCAACACTTATTTTTCCAGATTAGAACCTGCCGGAAAAATTCAAAACATGCCCGTGGTGACCGCAGAAGTGAAAAGTATGTTAGGCATGGAATCAGACTCCAATAATCAAAATACGGAAAATTTGAGATTCGGAGCAAAAGATGTGAATGACCTTTCATGGAAAAACATTTTAGAAGCGTACACCTGCACAGAATGTGGACGTTGTTCATCTGTTTGTCCGGCAAATCTGACGGGTAAAAAACTTTCGCCAAGAAAAGTCATGATGGACACCCGAGATCGCGCTGAAGAAATTGGCAAGTTGATGGATAGTAAAAGTGACTGGCAGTCAACACAACCATTATATAGTGAAAAATACATCTCTAAAGAAGAACTTCTTGCATGCACAACATGCAATGCTTGCGTGGACGCATGTCCAGTAAATATCAGTCCTTTAGAAATCATTGTTGAATTGAGAAGGTTTATGGTGATGGAAGAATCAAAATCACCGGCATCTTGGAATGCTATGTTCTCAAACTTAGAAACAAACTTCTCTCCATGGAAATTCTCAACCAATGACAGATTTAATTGGTCAGAAAAAGCATAGTGATGTTTGAGAATCCTCAAAAATCACTATGCAAAATTTTAAAAAAAAAAAATTAAACGAAAGTGTAAACAAAAAATCATTTAAGATATGTCAAAACCAATCACAATGGCTGAATTTGCAGCGAGAGGAGAAAGCCCTGAGGTCTTGTTTTGGGTGGGTTGTGCAGGTTCATTTGACGAAAGATATAAGAATGTGACCTTGGCAGTGTGCAAAATATTAGAAAAAGCAGGTGTTAAGTTTGCTGTTTTGGGCAATGAAGAAAGTTGCACAGGCGATCCGGCAAGAAGAAGCGGAAACGATTTTGCTTATCAAATGTTGGCAATTTCTAACATCAATGTGTTAAATGGTTACGGGGTGAAGAAAATTGTGACAGCATGCCCCCACTGTTTTAACACTTTAAAAAATGAATATCCTGAGTTGGGGGGGGATTATGAAGTAATACACCATTCAGAACTCATCAACCAATTGTTGATAGAGGGGAAAATCAGTATTCAAGGCGGTGAGTTCAAAGGAAAGAAAATTACATATCATGATTCATGTTATCTCGGAAGAGCAAATGATATTTATGAAGCACCACGGGAATTGATTGTGGCTTTAGATGCCAACTTGGCTGAAATGAAGAAATCAAGGGCAAAAGGGCTCTGTTGTGGTGCAGGTGGCGGACAAATGTTTAAAGAGCCGGAATCAGGCAAAAAAGACATCAACATTGAAAGAATTGAAGAAGCTTTAGGAACAGGTTCGGAAGTGGTGGCAGTGGCATGCCCTTTTTGCATGACCATGCTTTCTGACGGAATCAAAAACAAAGAAAAAGAAAACGCTGTTAAAGTGCTGGACTTGGCTGAGCTCATCGCAAAAAACCTTTGATTTTTTGCATAGCAAGTAAATGACTTGAGTTTTTTGGTTTTTTTTAACTTATACTTCAATTAGATTTGATAAGTGGCTTGAATATCAATCATTTTAGTTCTTATATTTGTTGCGTATAGGAAAAACACTGATTTGATGAAAATTTCTCCCATAGACATAAGGCAAAAAGGTTTTGAGAAAAAGTTTAGGGGATATGATGTAGAGGAAGTTGACGCATATCTCAATTCTCTTTCAATAGAATGGCAGAGGCTTTTAGATGAAAATAAGGAACTTCGCTTGAGATTTGAAAATGCTGAAAAAGAAGTCCATAAGTTGAGGGAGGTGGAATCAACTTTGTTCAAGACCTTGAAAACTGCTGAAGACACCGGCAATAACATTGTGGATCAGGCCAACAAACAAGCAGAACTAATATTAAAGCAAGCCAAATTTGATGCTGATTCACTGGTGAATGAGGCAAAACTTCTTTCTAAAAACCTGGTTGATGAAGCAGAATCAGAATCTAAATTGTTAGTTAAGAACGCACAAGAAGAATTGAAAGCTATCAATTCTGAGCATAGGGAATTAGAAATCAAGAAAGACAATATTTTGCAGGAACTTAGAAACATAGCAAACGATCTTTCTGAAAGAGTAGAACGATATAAAACCAAAGCTAAAATTGAGCTTTTTAATAAGTTTGATGAAAAGCCAAGCCCTAAGATTGTTGAAAAACAGCCTATTGAGAAAATTGAAACTATTGAACTCGAAATCAATGAAAAAAATGATGGCTCTGATAATGTAGTTGTTGAAGAAGAGGAACAAGAAGAGGAAGTAGTTTCAAAACCAAATCCGGGAGGTTCTTTCTTTGATTCAATATAAAGCTATGGATGAGGTTATTCTAGAAGGTATAGAATTTTTTGCTAATCATGGTTATTATGATGAAGAGCAGAAAGTAGGGAATCGTTATGTGGTCGATGTGGTGGTGAATGCGCCATTGCATGCAGCAGGGGAGAGTGATTTGCTTTCACAAACGGTTAATTATGAGAAGATTTATAAAATTGTGAATCTTGTGATGTCTAAACCGGCAAGGTTACTTGAACATTTAGCTCATTTGATAATTGAAAATATCAAAGTGGAATATCCCGAAATTCATGGAGTTGAGGTGAAAGTATCAAAACATAATCCTCCAATTGGCGGCATTTGCCAAAAAGCTTGTGTGAAATTGAAAAGGCATTTTTAAGTATGCTTAAAAACTGTTACGAAGTTCTTCAAATCAATAGATTTGCCAGCCAAAAAGAAATAAAACAGGCATACAAAAAACTGGCCTTTCAATTTCATCCTGACAGAAACCAGAATAATCCTAACGCCGAGGAACGATTCAAGCTCATTTTTGAAGCATATAAAATCCTTTCTGACCCCGAGGCGAAAAGGAAACATGATCAACATGTTTTTATGCAAGTTAATCAAACATCTAATAGCACAAATTATCAATTCAAGTTCAGTGCATCGATTGATTTGACCAAACAATATGAAGCTGAAATGGCTGCCATGAGGTCAAAACAAATCAATCCTAACAAAGAATGGTCGGGAAGTTTCTTTTTTTTTACCTTAGGATTATTGATTCTTGGAATTATAGTTCTTGGAATTTTACTATTTTTTAATCAAAAAAATCGCCTATAAACAATTTAAGAATTCGTTAATCTTGAGGCCAAAAAATTTCCCAAGGTCTTTTTAAAATTCTTTTTCCCACCAAAAAAATAATAGTTTTGGTGTTCACAACTGAAATCCTACGTGATTTCAAGGCGGTGAAAAGAGCCAGTCCAAAACTCACACTAAAGTTCATCAGTCCAATTAGAAAAAGTCCTAAAAAAGCCCAAGCTAAATCTACTTTTGTGATATAAGAATAAGAAGTGTACCAAGCAAACCCAAAGCTACCGCTTGAAATGGTGATGTGTCTGATGTCAAATGGCAATCCGGTGAGAAAGCCTATGAAACCGGCTGTTCCTAAGAAAAATCCTAGAATTAAATTGCCCATTAGTCCACCATAATGTTGATCAATGTAAACAGCAATTTTGGTTCTCCATTTCAGATTTATTACCTTTTTCAAGAATTTGTGCTCTTTCACTCTTTCAGGGATTTTATGATAATCAATTTTGTTCTCATAATAACCCGTGATAAGTCCTGAAAGAAAGAGAAAACAACCCGCAAATCCTGCATAAATCACAGAATTCGAGTATAATGGATGATTGCTTTTTAAAACACCTTCAACTTCTTCATGTTCTACAATCAAATCACCTGTGAGATGAAAATAAATCATGGCAAAAAGAAATGAACCGGGAATCACAGCAATAAGGTTGCCAAAAAATGAAGCAAATTGACTTCTGATGAGTTTTATGATAAGTTCAACTGTTTTTGAAAGTTCAACTTGTTTATTGTTATAATCTAAAGAACTTGCCAAAGCTGAGGCTGTCATGGCTGGTTGCTTTGTTGCCAATGAAAAGTGAGCAGTATAAATTAAAATGAAACTTCCTGCATAATTCAAACTGAACAAGAAAGTTTCAACCAACGGAGCTTTGTGCAAATGCTTGATGAAGAATTTGTTAAATGTGGTGAAAATTACCACAATTCCACCGCCAATTGCTGCTTTTAAATGTGAAATGAACTCCTTTTTATTGTTGGCAATGTAATGCTTGCCTGTGTCGCTGTTATGTTGCGTAACCTGATAAGCCAAGTTTTCTGTGCTTTCAGAAAACAAACCAGCAATTCCATGCCTGGATAATTCGCTTTGAATCAAGGTTTTGCTGAAATTTAAGGCGTGTTCAGTGTGATCAATACTTTTATCTAAAAACAGCAATAAATCATTCATTCTTTCTAAGAGTCTTTCAACCCTTAAAAGGTTATAAACCAAAGAAACACTCACACCTGAAACAGCTTGTTGATTTTTAATAATCTGAACAGCTTGAGAAATTTCTTGAATTTTATTCAAACATTCGATTCTGAAACTTTCATAATCTTGTGAGTTGAGAAAAGAAGCTTTCACTAGATCTGAGCTGATGCTCCTAGAAATTTGCAAATCTCTCAACTTTTCCAAAAACAAGGGTTCTTGAAAAATGGATGCAATTCTGATGGCTAAAATGTGCAAACTGTCTTTGAATGAAATCCAAAAGGGCTCAAAAATATGCGGATAATCTGATTTAGGAAGGTTTAATACTTTGATGAAGCGCGTGAGTACTTCAACGGAAAGACTATCTATCCATTGTTTGTCTTTCTTTTTTTCAAGTAATGAATCAATTATACCAGAACTTTCTTTGATGTTGACCAATGAAGGCAAAATAAAATCACCAATTCTTCTCCTCAATTCTTGATAAAATCCTGTTTGAGAGGGGATTCCGCTTTCAGTCATCAAGCCTATGTGAGTGGCTTGTTGAAATATCTTATACCAGTGATTTCTAAATTGTTGCATCAAAGGATAATCACTTTCCAATTCATCAAAAAGTTGCAATAAAAAATCAATGTTCTTTTCAAAAGAAAAATACTTTCGGCATAATTTCACGAATGACTCTAAAAAATCAATTTCGTTGCCGTCAAGTTTAAGCTCGTTTGTATATTTTTTCATGAGCTTTAGGATTAAACCAATTTTCTCATTGCTAAAATGTAACCATAATGCAACTGTTCATGAACATGATTGTATAAAATGGCTTCATCAACATTGTTGAGAACGATTCCCGATGAGGTTGGATAAGGACTGTAATCCTTGAATTTTTCCTGATGATAATCACTAACCATTTTTTCAAGTGTGCTTTTCATCCATTCCTCAATTTGGGAAAGTTCGAAATGTGTTTTTACATCTTGAACAGAAGTCCCTTTTTTGAATTGGTCAATAATAGCCTGCTCAAAAAACATTTCAAGCCCAGCAAGTTTATAAACCAACAATTGTTGAGTGACTAAAATATGGCATAAATTCCAGTGAATGTTATTTGAAAATCCGGTTGGCACTTTGTGAAGACTATCAAAACTTAAACCCTCAACTGCTGAGATGATATTTTTGCGATAAGTCTTTTGTGATTCGAATAAAAAGTTTATAGTCATGTATTCTATATTGTATGGTGCTGTCAAGGGAATTTTTCTATTGAAATTCCAAGCAAATATAAACATTTAATTGAGGCGGTTTGAAACAGCACAATCAGAACTAAAGATAAATTTACGATTGATGATTTATTAATAGGAATTAATCCATTATGATTGCTTGAATCTTAAACTAGATAATCAATTTCAGGTTTTAAAGCACGATTAGTTAAAGTTAAAACGCCTTTTTAAGTCAAAATATATGACTCCAAAAGGGTATTGTTAGGTGTTTTCATTAATACTCAAAACGCAATTCAATTAAATTAACTAATCAAAATCATTAGAATTTAAGTCAGTGTTTTAGGTTGTTTTCAAACCAAAACTATCTAATCACAGTAACCCTTCCTTCCTTCTTAAAGTTCTTTCCGAATTTATCTACTGCCGCATCATATTGAATGAGCCATGGATATGTTCCGGGTTGCATCAGCTCTTCACGATAAAAACCATCCCATGGTTGGGTTGGGTCTTCTGTGTAATATATCACTTCTCCCCATCGGTTGAAAATCCACATTTTGAAATTCTTAATATAAGCATAATACACATTGAACTTGTCGTTGTTTCTATCACCATTGGGTGTGAAAGCATCTGGTACAAATAATCTTGGAGGACATTCATCTTTCAAAATGGCACTGTCTCTGATTGAGCATTCAAACTCATTGAAGAGTGTAAAGTAATAAACTCCTTTCCTATCTACTCTGATTTTTCTGGTGGTGTCACCTCTGTCCCACAACCAACGAGTGGCAGGTCCGGCATCTAAAACAATAGTGGTGGTGTCGAAAACGGTGGTGTCACGGCAGAACAAATATTCAGGTGTGTTGATAGGAATTGGTTTTGGATTGAAGTTCACATCAATAAATGAAGAATCAGGGCAAAATCCATCTAAGTAAATCAATTTATAACTCCCATTTCTGTATATATCCAATTGACTGGCATTTCCGGGTTGTCTTATTCCGTTTCTGAACCAATTATATTGCGTAACATTTACACCCGGATTTGGTGTAGTAAAAATCGGAATAGTGTCACCTTCACATGCCAATGGGTTAGATAAGTTTACTCTTCCCGGTCTCACTACTCTTACATTGGCTGTTGCACGATTACTAACACAGTTCAAACTATCAGTGATCCTTACAAAGTATTGATAAAGACCCACCACGGTGTCAGGTTTAGCAATCACTCTTTGACCTAAGGTATCACTCAATTGGGGATTTGCTTCCCAAACATATCTAAAAGGTGGCACTCCGAAAGGTGTATTTGCTTTCACCGGCGTAGAATTAAACCAACAAATGGTGGTGTCTGTTGGGTTTGAAGCCAAAGGTGAAAGCGAAATTCGGGTGGTATCCC